>JAZUCR010000952.1:0-26767 GCA_045639225.1 Victivallales bacterium | reverse complement strand
AGCTGCGCGGTCGGGACCGCATGCAGATACTGTTCGCGGGAAAGGCCGATCTGCGCCGGGGTGACCGGACAATCTGCGTTTTTCAGCATGGCGCGCAATTCGTCGAACGGAATGATCCGTTCTTTCAGACGGCGCTGCAGTTCGGTCCATTTCGAGCCGATCAGCTTGCGCCGTTCGAGCGTCTGTTCCGGAGTGAGGTATTTTTTCATCGCGGTTTCACCGGGACCGGGACCGTAGCAGTTCTTCACCAGCAGGGCATCGATCTCCTGCTGACGTTCGGCTTTGGACAGCGGTTTGGTCATCTTCGGTTCCAGCGCGGTGAAATCATTCCGGATCACATACTCATGCAGCAGGGTGGAAGTCAGCGTGCCGATCGCAACTTTGAACCCGTGCGACACATCCACGCCGTTGCAGGTGAGACCTTCCATTTCCCAGATATGGCTGTACATGTGTTCGGACCCGGAAGCCGGACGGCTGTCATGATACATCTGCATGCCGTAGCCGGAGGAGGCCAGACCGTTGAACACCGGTCCCATTTTGGAGGGATCGGCCAGCTGGTCCCGCAGCGGCACCTGGATCAGCTGCCAGATATCCTGCCGGATGGGTTCGAAACCGAGCGTGTCGGCGATGATCCAGTCGGCTCCGCCGATGATCTTTGCCGCCAGATCGGCATAGCCGGAGGCGAACATCGGCGCGGGCGCTTTTTCCAGCACATCCACATCCGCACAGATCGCATAAGGCGGAGGACACGGGACGGTTTTCTTGCTGCCCTGGACGGTCATGGCGCCGCCGCGCGAGGTATAGCCGTCGACCGAACAGGCGGTCGCCACACAGCAGTAACGCACCTCTCTGATCCCGGCCGCGCATTTGACCAGATCGTTGATCACGCCGGACCCGACCGCTACCGGCACACAGTTTTCCGGCATGATCCGGGCCAGTTCCTGAGAGATCGCGTAATCCGGATGCGGCCGCGGATGCGCCGGGAAGAGATACGGCTCCGAAAGTTTCAGCCCGGCCTCAGTCAGAAGATCATAAACCTGTTTGCCGGCGGCGTTCCAGGTATTGCCGTCGGCAATGATCCAGGGAACTTTTCCCGGAAAATAAGTTTTCAGCAGTTCCGGCACGGATTTCAAGGCTCCGTGTCCCAGCAGAAAGGCTCCGGTTTCCAGGCCTTCCGGCACAGCGATCAGCGGCATAGTCATCGTTTTTCCCCTTATCGTAAAAATGATTCAATCCTGATATTCGAACACAACAAGTCCGTAGCCGGTCACCAGCGGGATCCGGACCTTGCAGCAGCCGTTCTTCTGCTCGAACGGCAGTTCTTTCCGGTCCGGCGCCAGATAGACTTTGCGGACGGTCCGTCCGTCGGTGCGCAGTTCCAGTTCCGTGTCCAGCAGCGGAATGCGGTCTTCCACGGCGGAGGCCTGGCCGCGTCCTTCGGGACAATACGCAAGCAGATGCACCAGTTCCATATTGGCTTTCCGCTGCACGAAAGCGCGGGCGAAACTCGGCAGATTCGGAGCGCGGAGTTTCAGATCCGGACACAGCGACCGGATCGCATTGCCCAGCAGCTGACGGAGCTGTTTCGGCGCCCGTTTCGCATAGCCGGTGAACAGCTCGGCACTGATATAGATAATGTTTTCGTTCCGGACCAGGAAGGGTTCCGCGGCGAGTTCCTGCGGCGGATCGTAGTAATTGGAACGCAGACCGTCCCACCCGAAACGGAAATACGGTTTGACCAGGGACATTTCCACTTTCCCTGCCGGCTTGACGGCTGTGCCGCCTGCATAAATCGAGAGCGGCATCTCCGGCAGATCTGCCGCCAGTTCTCCCGCCGGCATGAAATAGACCGGATCGTATTGGAGCGGACCGGTGTATTCCGCAGGCCACTCGGACAAGGCGAAACGCTTCAAGGCCGGATCCAGACCTGATTTGGAACTCGCCAGGATTTTGCCGCCGCGTTTCAGATGGGCTTTCACCCGTTTGACGATCTCATCGGTGAAGATCACGTCATCGGGGAAGATCAGCAGCTTGTAGCGGTCCCAGGAAGCATATTCCGTCACCAGATTGAACTGGATCTTCAGTTCGGTCAGCATCCGGACCGCCGACTCGATTGCGGTTCCGGCCGGCCGGGCCTTGTATTTATCCCGCCTGTAAACCAGCGCGATTTCCGGATCGTTGACCGCGTCCAGCACCCATTCGTCATACTGCTGGAGATTCCGGTAGACTTCCCGGATGCGGTCGAAAACCGGCAGGTCGAGATCGCCGCGCGGATGGAAATGTCCGCCGATATCCGGACGCATGCCGTTGGCGGCGCCGTAGAACAGATCGTATTCCAGCCCTTCCGCCGTGCGCAGTCCGCCGAAATCGCCCCACGTGTTGAAACGTCCGGTCATATTCAGAACGCCTTTGCCCGCCGGGGCCACCGTCCGCATGTAATGTGCAAAGACCGGCAGACTTTCGTATCCCCAGAACGAGGTCGGCAGACATTCGCACTCCAGATGGCTTTCCATATCGACCACGTCTTCGAAAGGACGGCCGTTGAAGAACAGCAGGGAATCCGGTTTGATCTTCCGGATCGTGTCGTTCAGTTCCCGGCACAGGCGCATGACCGAGAAATAGCCGAATTCCTGAACTGCTTTCGGATCGGAGCAGTCGATCCCTTTTTCCTTCATTTCCCGGACGCAGTGTTCGCAGACGCACGTCGGAGCGTAGAGACAATCGAAGAAGAACCCGTCCACCGGATAATTTTCCAGCAGTTCCAGCACCATTTTTTTCAGATGGGCGCGGAACGGCGAGTTATAGCAGACGGCCCGCGCCCAGGGGCCGCTGAAACCGCCGGGTCCGCCGCCGTGAAAAGTATCGCCTTCCATGCCGATGGACATCCAGTCCCGGTGCCGGATAAGTTCTTCATCGCTGTAATAGCCATTGAAATACACGCTGAACTTGATCCCTTCGCGGCGGCAGGCCTCGCCGATTTCGCGGATCATGTCGAACTGCAGAGAAGGATGGCGGGCCCCTTCGGCGGTGTTGTAATAGGCGTTGCCCTGATTGCAGCGGGCATGCCAGGTCAGAAAGTCCACCCCGCAGGATTTTATCTGGGCGATGAATTCCTCGGTATTGAATTTCGCTCCCACATCCGGGATGGTCGTCATCGTATGAAAATCATAAAATAAAGCGTATCGGAACTCCGCCATGGTTCTCTCCTGAATCGTTTGTCTGGTTTGGTTTTTTGCAATGCATATTATACAGCTTCTCAAGCTATTTTCAATCACGGGAAAGAAAAATTTCCGAAAATCGAAAAAGACGGCTGTCCGGCAGACGGCAGTGCGCAATGCCGTATCTGACGGGAGACTGAATACAATGCGGCGCCGAACAGCCGGCGGCGGACGGTGTTTCCCCGGTTATTCCATGCGGTCCGGTCTTTTCACGTCCGCGGTCCGGTCATTTTGCCGGGGAGGGAAGTTTCGTCAGCTTGACTTCCAGAATTTGACCGTCGAAACGGCTGTGTCCGCTGCCGTACCGATCTCCGATGACCAGCTGATAAAAGGCTTCCGCCAGCGGTCCTCCGGTTTTTACTGCAGTTTCCCGATTGAGCTTGCCGTTCAGGAAAAAGGTAACTTTTTTGATTCCGTCATATTCGACTGCCAGCGTAAAATCCTGCTCCTCCGCCAATTCTGCCGGAGTGCCGTATACGGGGTCCAGGGATTCGGTAAAGCCGAACGCGGCTTGCGGACGGAATTTCCCGTCTTTGCATTTGTACAGAAAAACACTCAGGCCTTTTTTGGAATTCGGATTGGTTTTATGGGGTCCCCAGGAAGCATCCAGGACATAGTTGTTGTCCCAGAGAATGAGGAAATTCTTTTTTACGGTCGGTTTGCGCAGACGTGCTTTGATTTCCAGACGGAATGCGCCTTTCGGGGTCAGTTCCGGATATTTTTTCGTGGAGATGATCCCTTCGGGTTTGTCTTTGTCGTTGATCCCCACTTCCAGAAATTGTTTTCCTTCCGTTCCCGCGATTTTGGTATTTCCCCGGAATTTCATTTTGAATTTTCCGTCCGTGCTGTCGATTTTGCCGGTGGAAAAATCCCAGCTGGCAATGACTTCCTGTCCAAACGCCATGCTGCCGGCCAGCAGCAGTCCGCCCAATACCATTTGTCTGATCATTTTTGCAAAATCTCCTTCTGATGATGGTTTGGATTTTATCGTATCCGTCCTTGAAAACCCGGTTCCGAAATTTGCATTCCAATTAAAAAAATACGCTGATTTTGATGAAATGCAAGAAGGAAAATGAAAAAAGTAAGAAATAATTGCGGCCGCCAGTCCGCCGGCAGGCGTTTCACGGAAAGGAAATTTGCAATCGTTTCCGGAACGGGATATATTACCGTATAAAAAGCAGAACCGAAAGAATACAGTCATGAAAATCATAGATGCACATTTTCATTTTTCCGGATGCTCTCATTTCGATGAGCTTGCGCAGGAAGCCGGACACGAGAACTGCGCCGCGCATCTGGCGGAGGTCTATCGCCAGACCGGGATCATACTCGGCATCGCCATGGGAGAAATGGGCGGCGAACGGATCGAGGGAGTCTGCACACCCCGGATGCCCGCGATGCCGCAGCCGTATCCGCCTTTTATTGCGTGGTGCGCCGGACTGGACAGCGACGAGATCGAGTCCGGCACCCTGAAACGGTCGCTGGAACTCTATGCCTCGGCATTTTCCCGGCCCGACTGCGTGGGACTCAAACTGTATCCCGGTTATCATACCATTCCGCTGAACGATCCGGTCCATGATCCCTATTACGATCTGGCCGGACAGTTCGACATGCCGGTAGTGATCCATACCGGCGAACTTTCCGGCAACCACGGATTGCTTAAATATTCCCATCCGTTCAATGTGGATGAGCTGGCGGGACGTTTTCCGCACGTGCGCTTTGTCATGGCGCATTGCGGGAATCCGTGGATCGTGGATGCGACCGCGGTGGCGGCGAAAAATCCGAATGTGTATCTGGATCTGTCCGGTCTGTATGTCGGGAACAATTCCGCCGACTGGTATTGGGATCATTTCCGCGGCCATCTGGAACAGTTGCGCACCTGGCTGGTGTATATGGACAACTGGGAGAAAGTGATGTATGGGTCCGACTGACCGCTGATCAATATCCCTGCCTATATCGAAGTGATCCGACGGCTGATCCCCGAAGAAAACCGCGAGGCGGTTTTTTACGGCAATGCCTGCCGGGTGTTTCCGAAGATCCCCGCGCTGCTTGGATCGAATCGCCGGTAAAGAAGGTCCCTTTTTTCCGGGGGAATGGTCATTCCGGACTTGCAAACCGAAACAGAAACGCTATATTAGCGGGATTATCGGAGAAATTTCGCAAAATAAATAAGAGGTAGTCAGTTATGATGACGGAAATCGGCAAATGGATCAGCCAGGCGGATGCGTTCTTATGGGGACCGCCGCTGCTCATCCTGCTTCTCGGTACTCATCTGTTTTATACATTCCGGCTCCGGCTGGTGCAGAAATATCTGGGGTCGGCATTTAAGGTCCTGATGGAACGCGACAAGCGGATGAAGGGGAATGTATCGCCCTTTGCCGCTTTGGCGGTCGCGCTGGCGTCCACGATCGGGACCGGCAACATCGTCGGCGTGGCGACCGCGGTCTGCATGGGCGGTCCCGGCGCCGTGTTCTGGTGCATGGTCACCGGACTTTTCGGCATGTCCACGAAATATGCGGAATCGCTGCTGGCGGTGAAATACCGTGTCAAGGATCGCGAAGGCGAGGTCCACGGCGGTCCCATGTATACTATTCTCCGCGGCCTGAAATGGCGCTGGATGGCGGTGTTTTTCAGCGTCGTGGCGGCCATTGCCGTGCTGGGGACCGGCAACCTGGTCCAGACCAATGCCATTGCGGGGATCATCCATAAGACTTTCGAGGTGCCGAACTGGATTTCCGGAGTGATCCTGGCGATCATGGTCGCGCTGGTGATCATCGGCGGACTGCAGACCATCGCGAAGGTCTGCACCTGCATGGTGCCGCTGATGTCGGCGATCTATCTGGCGGGCTGTGTTACGCTGCTGGTGATCAACCGGGCGTGTCTGTGGGATTCGGTGAAACTGATTTTCGAGAGTGCATTTACCGCCCGGGCGGCCGCAGGCGGCGCCGCCGGTTACGGCATGATGCTGGCGGCCCGCTACGGGATCGCGCGCGGTCTGTTTTCCAATGAAGCCGGCATGGGTTCCGAGCCGATCGTGGCCGCGACCGCCAAGACCCGCAACGCCGTCCGGCAGGGACTGGTCTCCTATACCGGAACTTTCTGCACCATCATCATCTGCGCGATGACCGGACTGGTGCTGGTCTCCAGCCTGCTGGCCCATCCGGATAAGATCAGCCTGAACAATAAAGACATTCTGACGCAGGCCTGTTTCGAACAGATCCCCTACAGCGGCAAATACATTCTGGCCTTTGCGATCTTCGCCTTCGCCTCGACCACCGTGCTGGGCTGGTTCTATTACGGCGAACAATGCATCCGTTTCCTGGCCAACCGCAAATGGGTCCTGAACGGTTATAAAATCGTCTATATCCTGTTCGCGTTCCTGGGCTCGATCGGCTCGCTGTCCATCGTCTGGGATTTTGCCGATCTGGCCAACGGACTGATGGTCATCCCCAATGTGATCTCTCTCCTGCTGCTGCACAAGGTCGTGGTCGGGGAAACCCGCAAATATCTGTGGAGCGGCCGTCTGGACGAAGACGATCCAGCATGCACCGGCCGGGCTCTGGCCCAGGAAGAAAAACAGGAGTGAGCTCGTTCAGCGCTGTCTGCCGGACCGGCGGCGGTAGTTTTTGAACTGCTGCGGCTTCGAAGCCGGTGCCAGATCGGATTTCAGATAATAGCTTTTCAGCGGCTGATAACCGGCCGCTTCCATGAGCTGATCCCATTTCTTCGGCAGTTCGATTCTGATCGAAACAAAGCCGCCGCCCGGCACGCACATGGTCTTGTTACGGTTGGCATCGCCGGTGATGATCATGGCGGTCTTTCCCTTGATCATCACGGGAACGGTATCCATCCGCTCTTTTCCGGTCCAGTCCAGCCAGGGCGGGGCAGGGGTGTTCTCGACGTTTTCGGTCCGGCCGATGCGGGTGATATGCCGTCTGACCGAATAGGTTTCCGGATTGAATGCGCTGGCGGGATTGCCCCAGTAGTTGGCGTAGGCACGTTCTTCCACGGGGCGGCGGGCGGTGGCGATCAGCGCGTTTTCCAGTTCTTCCTTGGATTTGAATTTACGGGCGAGGTCGCGCGCCACAAAGCCGGTGATCAGCATGGCGCGGAAGACGAACGGGGTGCCGCTGCCGAGCGCGAACTGCTGTTTTTCCACCGCGTCCCACGCCATCAGTTCCATGATCCGCTGCGGATCGGAAGTCGCGGGCGCCAGATTGTTGCCCCAGCAGAGTGCCGAACCTGCGGACAAAACATTATCGTTCAGTGCAAAGCCCTGCTGCATGTGATACGGCCGCCAGTTCAGCCTGACCGCCGTTTCATCGTCTTCGATCAGGCACCACGGCATCAGATAACCGAAGGTGCCCATGCGGTTGGTCTTGATGTAATAACCGCCCAGATTGAGCATGGCGAGATTGATGAACCGGCCGATCCGGGCATTGCGGATATTGGATATCTCGCCTTGTCCGCCGTCCAGTTCGAGCTGACGGGCGACCGGTCCGTTGAGCCAGCAGTAGGGGGTCCATGCGTGCGTGCTGGCCAGCGTCCGGCGGAAATCCCCGTCCGCCATTGCCTTGGTGAAGGCGATCAGGATCGGCATATATTCCGGCGGACAGCCCGCCATGACGCCGTTGACCGCGACCAGGCGCGGCGTGGCTTTGCGGTAGGACGGCGGGATCGCGGCGATTTCCGCATCCGGCGCCAGATCGGTGTATTTCAGGAATTCCGCCACGCGTTCCGGCGTCGGCGGAATGACCGGCAGTCCGTCCGTCCAGCCGTTCTGGGAGAAATAATGGTTCACTTCATCCAGATTGCCGGAATAGATGATCCCGTCCGGCGGCGCGGTGGTTTCGGATTGTTTCAGTTCTTCCTGTGTAAACGGCTGGGTGAGTGCGGCGACGATCTGCGGCCAGAGGATCTTGCGGGTGTTGTTCAGCAGTTCTTCGCGGGTATGGGCGGAAAAAGCGCCGGGATATTCCGCCACGCGGGGTACCGGAACGCCCGCGGTCAACGCCGCGCGTTTCGCCTGGTCGGTGAACCCCGGCGCGGCGATCATGACGGACGGCAGACCGCTGTATTCCGCGGCGATGCAGGACCCCATTTCCTTGGGTGTGCACAGTCCGCAGCCGCCGTTGCCGGAGATGACCGCATCGACTTTATGGAGTTTCAGCTGACGGACGAATTCATCCTTCTGCTGCCGGATCACGCCGGGACCGGGCCACGGACCGGCCGAACCGATCTCGCGCAGCACGAGCACTTTCGCATCAGGGTAATGCTGCAGGATGAGCCGTTTGATCTCGGGATGGGTCACGGACGCCATGAAGCTGCCGCCGACCACCGCAATGGTTTTGCCGTTGAGCGTGGCAAGACGCGGTGCCTGCTTGATTTTAGTGATGGTGCTTTGTCCCACGGGTGAAAGCACGCCGCTTTTCGCCGCATCGCTGACCGAACCGGGAAGTTTGCATTGACCGGCAGTATCGCAATCGTCGGCACCGAAAACACGAAACAATCCCGCGGACAGGATCACGAAGGCTGTAAGCAGAAGCCGAATCCGCATAAATATCTTCCTCTCTTTTTAGACAATGTGAATAATATATCATCCTGACAGCGCAGTGTCAAGTTAATATTCAGCCGCTGAAAAACTGCCGAAAATGGAAGAAATGCCGGAACAGAGCAGGATTACAGTATTGCCGGGCTTGCAAAACGAAGTAAGACCACTATATTTTCCTCAAATGAAATTCGAATCTTCGATAAACGGACGGTGATGGCGATGAATCTTACTCATGACTCCCTCGAACCGGTATGTGTGACCCGGCCCGCAGAATGGAATGCTCCGGAAAAACGGACGTTTCAGGGGATCCCCGGGATTGAAAAACTCCCTTCCGGACGGTTGTTCGCGACCTGGTACACGGGCGGCAATTCGGAATGCAGAGAGAATTATGCGGTGCTCGCATTCAGCGACGACGACGGAATGACCTGGAACCAGATCCCCGCGGTGATCGATCCGCCCGATCCCGATGTCCGCGCTTTCGACCCGACGCTCTGGCTGGCTCCCACCGGAAAACTGTACTGGTTCTGGGCTCAGGGCTGCGGCGGTTCCGACTCCGATCCCGCCTGCATTGCGAAGGTTTTCGACGGGTTGGCCGGGGTCTGGTTCGTCATCATCGAGAATCCGGACGACCCGTCGCAGACGATCCGGTTTTCGGAACCGAAACGGATCTCCAACGGCGTCATGCTCAATAAACCGACCGTCCTCCGCAACGGCGAATGGGCGTTCCCATGTTCTCTGTGGAGCATGGAGACTCCTTACCGGGATTTCCATAAAAAACTCGATCCCGTTTACGGCGCCATGATGATCGTTTCCGCGGATGAAGGGAAAACCTTTACTCATCGCGGAACCGTCGACATTTTATCGGCCGGCACGAGGCCGGATTTCGACGAACATCAGTTCTTGCAGAAAAACGACGGCACGATCGATTGCTTCATCCGCAGTATCGACGGGATCCGGCACAGCCAGTCGGAAGACAACGGTGCGACCTGGAGTGTGCCGCAAGTCCGGGAAACCTTTTCCGTCAGCACCCGTTTCTTCGTTTCCCGTCTGCAGTCCGGCAGAGTCCTGCTCATCACCAACAACGGCGGCAAGGTCCGGAAAAATCTGACCGCTTTCCTGTCCGAAGATGACGGCGAACCCTGGACCCGTCAGCTGCTCCTCGATGAACGGGAAGTGGTGTCTTATCCGGACTGCATTCAGGACCGTGACGGCAATCTCTATATCTCTTACGATTACAACCGGTACCAGGGCGGTTTTCTGTATCTGACCAGAATCACGGAAGCGGACATCCTCAACGGGAAAGCGGGCAGTAATTCCTTTTTCCGGAGAGAGATCGGTCACAGCAGACCGGTTGCGAAAGCCTGATGCCGATCGTCTGATTACCGGGCGAACCGTATTCGAATAACAGTTATTTGATAATTCAAAGGGGTGAAAGAAATGTCCAGATTTTGCACACAGTGCGGTCACCGGCTGGCCGATGATGACAGGTTTTGTTCAGAATGCGGGACGCCCGTCAAGTCTCCTGTGTCGGAAAATACGGAAACCGCCGTTCCGTCGGCAGGCAACAAGGACGCCGCGGTCGGGGAAACCCGCAAATATCTGTGGAGCGGCCGTCCGGACGAAGACGATCCTGCGTGCACCGGCCGGGCTCTGGCGCCGGAAGAAAAACAGCAGTGAAAGCCGTCAGAGCTGGCTGCCCGGCCGGCGGTATCGCAATCATCGGTAACGAAAACACGAAATGATCCTGCGGACAGGATCACGAAGACTGTAAGCAGAAGCTGGATCCGCGTAGACATCCTAATTTTACAGATATTGGAAACAATCTAACTGAATGCAGGTCCGCTGTCAAGCAGTTCCGCGGACCTTCCGGCAAGAAGGACTGAAAAATTCGTTTTTTTTTGCCGCTGCAAATGGAAAAATGCTTTCCGTGTGCTACAGTAACAGGGAATAAATATTTCTGTACGGCGGGAAAAAGAAACATGACGATCAAGGAAATAGCCAAAGCTTTGAAGCTATCCACCACCACGGTGTCCGTGTGTCTGGCGAACCGGGAAAACGATCCGCGTTACAAGATCCGTCCGGAAAAGGCGGAACTGATCCGCGACTTTGCTCGGAAACACGGCTATGTGCCCGACCGGACCGCCCAGCGGCTCAGGGCAGGGGGCGGCATTCCCCCTGTCGGGCTGATCTATTCCGAGCGCTTCGGATTCGAGAAATTTTTCCCCGCGATCCGGAAAACGGTTGCCGCCCTTCAGGAGCACGGACGGGAATATCTGCTGGTGGCACATTCCTCCGGTCATTTATCCGATGTTCTGGAATTTCTCCGCGGCGTCCGGGTTCGGGATGTGATCATGTTCGAATCCATCCGGGAACCCTGTCCGGTCAACTTCCCCCGGGATTTCCGGCATCCTTCCGGTGATTCCGACGCGGATCCTTATCTGACCGACTGGAAAGTCTCGGAACGGCTTCTGGAAGATATGACCATGTATATCGTCGATTACAACTTTCCCCGCCCGGTTTCCGGCGGCATCCGGAAAGGTCTCGTCCGGATGGGCGCCGATCTTAACGGCTTCATCCGTCATGTCCTGGAATCCATCAAAAATGCCGGAATGGGCCCGGTCGCAACCGTTCAGTGGAGCGGACGGGAACATGATTTCATTCCGGAACTGATCGAGTCGGAGAGTCTGATTTTTTCGACCTCCGGTCCCTGCAGCCGTTACGATGACGGGCGGAGGATCGCCCGCGAGATGATGAAGGTCCGGAAAAAACATTATTTCCGCTCGGTTTTCGTCGGCAACGACGCCATTGCTTCGGGAATGATCTCGGAATTTTGCGACTGCGGACTCAAGGTCCCTGAGGATATTGCCGTCCTCGGCTGGGGAAACGACGAACCTTCCTCCTGCAGCCGGGTCCCGCTGAGCACTTTCCGCTGTTTCATCGAGGATTATACCGATTATGCCCTCGATGCCATCCTCCATAAGACAGAGATTCCTGCTGAAATCTGCCGTCCTTATGAATATATTCAGCGAAAATCTTTTATTTTTTCCGGAAAAACCCCTTGACAAATATTTTTTTTAATGTATATTGTATTTTGATAATTAATTAATTTTGATTCTGTATCGTTACAGAATTGATTTTGCAGGAGAAAATCGAAAGATGTCCGAAGCAGGGAAAAATAGCGGCTTCCGTATGAAACGGCTGTTCTGGAACTGGGATCATTCGACCAACTGGTGTCTGAATACGATCGGACGCCAGAACTGCGGCGTTGCCAATCCATACACCAAGAAGCCGGATGAATTCGTTCACGATTACACCCGCATGATTGATTTCTGTTCGGAGAACCGGATTGATGCGGTCGGTGTCGTCGGACTGCTTCGGGATTGCCACGGCGGCTGGGATGCCGCCCGCCGGATTTGTGCATATGGACGGCAACGCGGTGTCCGGGTCTACCTGATCGCAGGGCTTTACAGCTACGGCGGATTGTATTACGAAGGGGATTCTCCGCTGTCTCTGGTAAAATTCCTGGCCGAAAATCCGGACTGCATGGCCCAGACCCCGGATCATCAGCCGAAATATCTCCAGTATTCCTGGCCGCACGGGGTCAAACGCGAACCCTCCGCCTGTCCGTCCCATCCGCTGGTTCGTGAATTCGTGCTGGAATCGCTGTCGAAGCTGTTTACGGAACTGCCGGAACTCGGCGGCATCCAGATGGAAGCCGGAGATTCCGGCCTCTGCTGCTGTGAGAGATGTCTCGCCCGGAGAAGTCAGGGCGGAGACGCAGACAACAGTCCGGCGTTGTCCCTCAGCGATATGGCGGACATCTATCCCGAGGCCGCCCGCGCGGTCCGGAATGCCTCGAAAGACGCCTGGATCATCTGCGAAAATTACGTTCATTTCCTGAATAATCCGACATATAACGACCCGGATTCCCCGGCGATGCGGAAACTGCTGTCGATGCCCGATGATATTTTCTGGCAGTGGAGCGACCGTCGCCTCAAGCCCGGAATGTGGACCGAGTCCGACCGGCTGCCCGAACATCTGCGTCGGTTTCAGCATATCATGCGCTGTCACCACGGTACCCAGTGGGACGGCGGACGGCATACTCTGGTGATCGGGAAGATCCGCGAACAGTGCCGCCTGTCGCAGCTTTCCGGCATGAACGCGGTTTCCATTTTCGGGGAATGTTCGCCGTTCCATGCCAACACCGAATTCAATTATCTGGCATTGAGTTATTTCGCGGACGATCCGCAGGCAAGCTTGGATTCGTTCCTGGAAGATGTCATGAAACCGCGTCTGGGCGGGTCGGTCCAGCTGGCCGCGGATTATACGGCATGGGCGGGATTGACCGCCGATCCGGCGAAGATCCCCGCGGCAGTCGAGTCGATCATTTCCCTGCTGGGGAAAATTTCCGCCGATCAGGAAGCGGTCCGGCGCTGGATGTGGCTGGCCAGTTTCCTGAATACGTATTATTTCGAATTTATGCAGCAGAACCGGATCGAACGCGCCGGCCGGGTCGAACTGGATGTTTTTTGAAGTTGAACAATGATAACCAATAAAAGAGGAGAGCATCACAAATGAACATCGAACCGACGAGAAAAACTGCACCGCCTACCCACCATTCCGTCCGGAAACGCCAAAAAAGAGCATTTACACTTATCGAACTCCTGGTTGTTATCGCGATCATTGCCATTCTGGCGGGCATGCTGCTGCCCGCGCTCAATTCTGCCCGGGCGAAAGCGAGGGACATCAGCTGCAAAAACAATCTCAAGCAGATCGGCACTCTGATGCACCTTTATATCAATGACAATGTGGAAACGATCGTTCCATGGCGTCAGAAAAAGTCCCCGGATTCCGTAACGCATACCTGGGCCGCGTTTCTGACGGCTTACATTTCTTCTTCAATTTATGATAAAATGTTCAGCGGCAGCGCGTCCAACGCATACCTGTTCCCGCAGGGGCTCATGCCGAAGGTGTTTTTCTGCCCGAACACCAATTATAACATCTGCAAGCGTTATGTCGATCTTTCGACTCATGTGGGTTACGGAATTGCATACTACACCGCCGGCGGCAGTGTCAAGAAAATCAGATACCCGTCCCAGATGCTGCTGGTTACGGACAGTACTGCCGGCGGACGAAACGAGAGCGACAACGGACATTCCGCTGTAAAAGGCGGCGGCAAAATTGCCAGTTATACCGGTCTGGTGACGGAAGCTTCGTCCAGTCTGGTTGGGTTGAGGCACAATAAAAAGGCCAATACCCTGTTCATCGGCGGCAATGTCAGCGATCTTACTCCGGCAGTGTTGTCCCTGGACACCAACGATATGCCGTGGGGCTGGATTCAGCCTCAGAGCGGCAGCGACTGGATCATCAATCCCAACCCGAAACCGATGAAAAACTGAGAGGATCCGTAAAATGTTCTTTATGCGTAAATCATCTGTTGCCGGACTGCTGTCCCTGGCATTTTCCGGAACCGTTTTCGCCCAGGATGTCATTGTCCATGCCGGTGCGGCGGATGCCGCCAGTGAGCTGAAGATTTATCTGAAAAGCGTGTCCGGCCGGAATCTGCCGGTGGTCGAAGAAAAGAAGTTTGACGGTAAACGCCCTGCTTTTTATGTGGGGCAGACCGCATTTGCCCGGAAAAACGGGGTTGATTTTTCCAAGTTCGCTCCGGAAGAATGGTGTTACCGCTCGGTCGGAAAAAACGTGGTTCTCGGCGGACATCGGATCAACGGCAATGAATTTGCCGTATGGCATTTCCTCGAAAACGAGCTGGGGATCCGCTGGTTCACTTTCGAATCGACTTATATTCCGAAACGCAAAGATCTGTCGTTCGGCACTTTGAACCGACGGGGAAAGCCGGCTTTTCTGGAACGGCATCTGTATGCCGCACCCTGGAAGCAGAAACTGTCCCGGGACAATCTCATGAACAACCTGCGGATGGAACGGCGCAACCGCCTCAACCCCGGTAAATATTCACCGGTGATCTTATCGAAAAAAGCGCACCACTGCCACAGCTATTATGACTATGTTTCGCCGAAGAAATATTTCAAAACCCATCCTGAATATTTCAGCATGGATAAAAGCGGAAAACGCTTTCACGGCAGAAATCATGTCGGCGGACAGCTTTGTCTGAGCAATCCGGAAGTTGCGCAGGTCGCCGCAAAACAGCTTCTGGAGTATATCCGGCAGGACCGTGCCGAATTGCCGAAAGAGAAATGGCCGGTCATGTATGACATTTCCCAGAACGATTCGACCCATTGGATCTGCCTGTGTCCGGAATGCAAAAAAATTTCCGCCGCGGAAGGCGGAGAAGCTGCTCTGGTGGTGCTTTTCACCAACCGGGTCGCCAAAGCGATCGAAAAGGATTATCCGGAAATCACCCTGAGGGCGTTCGCGTATGTTTCCACGGATGTTCCGCCGAAAACCCTGAGATGCGCGAAGAATGTCCAGATCCGCTGGTGCGATCTCTTTACTCGCAGCGATTGTTACCGCCCGCTGTCTTCGAAATTCAATACGGTTCAGAAGGCAAAACTGGACGGCTGGAAACGTCAGGATGCCCGTCTCAGCATCTGGGATTACTGGAACATGGACCTGCCCGGTCCGTATTTCACTCCGCCCCGGGTGGAAACCATGATCGACGCTATTGCACCCGATATCCGTTATTTCCGCTCTCTCGGCGTGGAAATGATCGCAATCGAAGCGGAAACTGTCCAGTTCGGCCATCCGCAGAATTTTGTCGACCTTCAGTTCTGGCTTGGGACCCAGCTGCTGGATTATCCGGATAAAGACGAGGGAAAACTGATTGCCGAGTTCCTTACAAAGCATTATGGTCCCGCTGCCGGGAAAATGCGGCAGGTCCTTGATTTGATCCGCGATGCCGTGAAAAAGGAGCAGGCTCCGCTGTTCTATTGCGTCCGCCTGTTGAGAGAATATCAGACTGGTCCGTTCCTCCGGAAGGTTTATGAATTGCTTAAATCCGCGTTGGAATCAACCCCGCCGGGATCCGATTATCGATTCCGGGTGGAAAAGGAATTGATCTCCCCGATCGCAGTGATTCTGTCGCAACCCTATCTCCAGACCGGACTGGACCGCAAACAGCTGCTTCGGGAATACCGACAATACCGAACAGCCCGCATTGAAAAATATGCCGATCCCGCACAGAAGAAAAAACTGCTGAAAAATCTGGAGTCGGATTTTATGAAATACAGTTTCGTGATGAAGGTTCCGGAACAATTCAAACATTATCCGGCAGACCGGATCCGGATGGCGGCGTTCCCGAATTTCCTCAAGAGCGAACCCGATCCCGATTCCGTTACCGGCCGGGCATTCGGGACGCCCGAAGAAAAGCCGACCAATCAGCATATCATGAAGATTCAGGCTGGCGGGTATATGCCGACTTGGTTCGGCCTTTATGACAATGACACCCGCAAAGGGATGACTTTCCGCCTCAATGATATTCCCCAGGATGAAAAATACCATTGGTACAAGATGGGAAAATACAAAATCGGCAGACGTTCTTTCCTTTGGGGGTTCTTCTGGCGGATGCTGGTCTATCTGGAACCGTTCTGGGCCCAGGCGGACGGCGTTGAGAACTACAATGTCTGGACTTTCTGGATTTCAGTCAAAATCACGGGTCCGGCTTACGTGAAGAATTCCACCAAGCCGAACCGGATTATGCTGGACCAGATCATTCTTACCAAAGATTGAAGCGGAAAAAAAGAGCGCTCAGAACAGTTCGGTTTTGAAGAATTTGCCGCCTTCGCGCGGGAACCAGTCTTTCCCGACCGGATAGCCCATGTGGTATTTGAGCGAGCCGTGAAGACGGTTTTCCGGATCCCAGAGCCCGTGTGTCATGTTGGAAACTTCCGGCTGATACTGCGGCGCGCCGGGTTCGAAATCGATACTGCCGATCTCGACATAACACGGTCCTTTCGGCATGCCGAACAAATCGCATTCCGTGCTGGCGAGGATCTTCTGATCATGCTGCGCCACCACATGCCCGATGCTGCTCAGATGCGAGCTGTCATGGAACACAATCGCCTGTTCGCAGTTGTGCACGTAAAGATAATCCGCCACCACATGTTCGCCGAACACGAAGCCGTAGCGGAAGCCCTGCGCCGCCACGTTCCGGAGCACATTGTTGTCGTTCTGGTCGCCCGAGGCGATCAGGCCCGCGGTGTGGCACGGATTCGGCAGCAGGTGTTTCCCCGATTCATGGTCGCCGATATTGTTGGTCAGGCAGAACTGGCAGTCCTGGATGTTGATCCGGGAGATGTTCTGCAGATTCGCCGCGCTCTGGGTCGGGTACATGATATCGGGATTCAGTTTCGCGCGGAATTCGAGGTTGCGGATCGAAAACATGGTGGCACTGAATTTGCCTCTGAGCGAAGTTCCTTCCACGCATCCCAGCAGGGACCACGGCCGGGCCTGGGGATCATGTTCCTCCGGCGCGTCCCAGTCGGAAAAGATCCGCGTATTGTCGGTCCGCATCTGGAAAGAAGTTCCTTTGGTAATGCCCAGCCCCGGCATTGGGGAACGGACTATATAGGCGTTCAGCATCCGGCAGGGCATTTCGCCTTCCAGCATGATGTTATGGACTTCCGGCGGGATCACCAGCTGGGCGCGGGAGGGTTCCGAAGCGGGTTTGGCGATCCGGTAGCCTCCTTGGGTATAAGGGAAAAAGATTTTCCCGCCGCCGCGTTCCGCCGTCAAATTGATCGCCGCCTGAATGGCTTCAGTATCGTCAGTAATGCCGTCGCCTTTGGCTCCGAATTCGAGAATATTGATCCCGCCTGTAAAATCAGTTTTCATCTTCCATCTTTCTGATTGTTTGTGTCATGCCGTTTTCGTTTGAGGATAATATATACTGCGGACATATCTATGTCAATGCAGAAAATCCTCCGGCGCTGAGTCGGGACGCGTTGATCCCGCCGGAAAAATCCGGTCAGTTGGTTTGACTCCTTTATTTCCCGCTTTCCAGCCGGCGGATGACTTCCGTGCGGATCTGTTCCGGAACGGCCGGATCGTGCTGGTTCATCATCACTTTTTCGACCGCTTGGCGCGAGAAATCCGGATCGTTCAGCAGTTCTAAATACCGGATGTCCGTATATCCCTCTCTGAGAGCCTCGCCCCGAATGGTCGGGATGGCTGTATCGCCCACCCGAAGGAACAATCCCCCCTGTGCCGCCTGTTTCCAGTTGACTGCGCCCGGATTTCCCCAAGGAGACTCGCACAGGACATAGACATGATAGAATTGAGCACCGGTCTGAAATCCTTTCCAGCCGACCATCCGGTAATATCGGTGCAAATTTTCCCGCATACTGGTGGAACAGACATAATACCCATAATATTTCCCGGGAGTTCGTTTGACTTCCTCAATAACTGCACAGTATTTTTCATCCCGCAGCAGCAAATGATGAAACATATGACGATCCACATACGGAATGAATTTCCGGATCATTTCCGGTGTATAACCGAAATTCTGCGGGGCCCAAGTCATGACGAAATTCCCGTTGGGAAGCGCCTCCCGCGCAGTTTTTGCCAGTTGCAGATGCTGTTCGAAGTATTTCCCTCGAGGTTCATCGACAAGTTCAATACAGTATTCACTTTCCGATACGCCGGCATCATGCATCAGAGCCGCTATGGCGCGGAGATAATTACGGAATGCAATCATGCATTCCGGGGAATGCGGGCGGATAGTTTTCGGCAAAAATGCTCTCACCATATTGTCGTATACGGAATATGCCACTACAAATTTGAATTCCGGATTGGAATGATATTTTGGATACCAGGCATACCAGCGGCGGATTTTTTCCGTCAGTTCGGGCAGACGGTTGGTCACGTTTCCCTGTGCATCAAAACGGAAAGCGAAACTCCAAGGACTAATCATGATTTCCCCCGGGGCAAGAGCTTGATGCTCCTGAAAAAAGTTTTCCGAAATGCTGGATACGCCCCAAAGTCCTTGCCCGTGAAGCGGTTTCAGAGAGTGATTCAATACGTTCAAAGTCAGCGGATAGTCCCGCATTTTCCCGGAATAATGATAACGTTTGACCTCCGCCGGTTCTCCCAGCGGGATGATTCGGATTACACCTTGGAACTTCCCCGGTCGGTCACAATCGAAAGAGATCCAGCACAGCCGAACAGCTCCCGGTTCAACGGTAAGGGTCTGCGCCTCGTTCATTTTCGGCAGTGGATCAAAGATTCTGTCCGCCACGGTCGCATCGGAATCTTTGACGGCAAGTGCTTCACGCAAGGTGATTCCGTCAAAGCTTCCATCCAGACCATTGCGGTCAATCTCATCTTTCGGATTGGTGTTCCGGACCACAATCCGATAGGTTTCGGTTTTTCCGGTCCGGTTCATAATTGCCAGCGGCAGGACTTTATGTTCATTCACCAAGACCGTGAGTTCAATGGGTTTACCCGGATCAAGAATATTTTCCTCCGTGATTTCCAGCGGCAGGAAAAAACCGTGGACAGGGGAAAACCGGGCCGCAATAAAAGCCGCATTGCCGATTTTTTTCAGCGCCGCAGCTTGTTTCATTGCTCGCATCCGACCAACGGCCTCCGGAACCGGCAGGGAGGATAATTTTTCCGAGTCCGGTAACTGTTTTTTCAGATATTCCCGCAGTGAATCTACAATCAACAGATTGTATCGTGTGACGTCATGAAAATTTCGGGTCAGCGGCGGTAGAAAATGCGCTTTCCCGCCAAATTGCGCCCCTATATTGAACAGCAGAGCATTTCCCGGGTCCGGAGTGAAATCCAGCATTTTCCACGGAATTTCAAAAACAAATTTCCGGTTGGAAACCGTCCCTTTCCAGTCGGCATAATTCCGGAGTTCTTTCTGTCCGTCTCCCGAATACCGCCCGCCGCCGGAAGCAAGCACAAACTGGCGAAAAATACCGTTGCGGACAAAAAATACCTCCACCACATCGTCTTCCCAAACCCGGCTGCCGTTTTCCGCAACTTTTCTTTTGGGTTTTGAATCCGGCAAAGTGACCGTTACCACTGCATTTCCCTTCTCCGAACGGACTTCAAACGGTATCCCATCCCCGAAAGTGTTTGCCGTCCCGGTCAAAAAGGCGGGAACAGGCTCGGCATTCTCCGCACGGACTTCCGCTCCAACGGTCATGGACTGTTTTCTTTCCTTGACGGAAAGATTATCCACCAGCAGATACTGGCCGGGGTTCCATTTTTCCGCCAGTTTTTCATTGGCCCACAACTGGATGATCAGAGCCGCCCGGACGGTATTGCCTGCAGTCCGGAAACTTCCTTTGTACCGGGTCCATTCCGGCGTTACCCGGAAAGAATCCAAGGTGGTTTTCACCCGTTTCGATGAGCCCGGCTTCCACCATGCATCATCATTATGGAACAGCAAAGCCGCGCTGACCGCGACCGGAACAGTTCCTTTTGCTTCAAAACTGAATTCATAAGTCGTTTCCGGTTTAACGGGGAAACCGGTTTTCTTTCCGTCTTTTCCGATCAGCAGGATGGCTCCGACGCGCCCCTTGTTAAGTTGCTTCAGTTCCAGCTTCAGGCAATTGTTCCAAGTCAGGTCCTCGGTGAATTTGGATGCTTCAAAATGACCCGCCGGCTGGCTGAGAGAAACATCCTGCCATAAATATTGGCTGTCGAAACTGTTGTTTTTCAGGATTTCTTGTCCGAATATCACGGCCGCCAATATAAGTAAGGCAAAGCAGAATGTTTTTTTCATTTTCCAATTCCTTATTGTGCTTATCAATTCATCTTTTATTTTCAACTAAAACATCTTTTACTGCTTGTTAAACCATTTCGAGCGTTCCACCCCATAATGATCTGTATAATACAATGTTACAGTATCAGTCAGTATATATTCCCGTTTTGCCATATCCAAAAACTGTTGATAATCCAAACCTTCGACATGTCCGTCCAGAAATGCAAAATTGCATCTCCTGCTATGCCCCATGTAAAAATGACTGCCATCGCTCTGGGATGCAATGCTGATTCCAGCAGCTTGTTGGTTTTTATTTTTTGCTTTCGAATCACCATACTGCATGTACAGGCCGGGAAAACGAACCTTTTTCATCGGCAGGAATCCATAATTCTTTGTTCCTATTGTAATGAAAGTTCTTAATGGACCCGGTATACTGCTGACTAAGCGGCCTCCATAAAGTTTCCAGCGGTCAGTATACTTGGCCGGTGGCTGGGACGGACAAAGACCGAGAGGAGTTTCCTTCGGAAGATAGCCGGTGTCTTCACTGAGCGGAGGCAGCCAGGAGTCGGTACCGGTAGCCAGATATTCATTGAAATCGCCGGCATAGTTTAGTCCGGCCAGCATGATCTGTTTCAGATTTCCCAGGCATCTGGTCTTCTGAGCGGTTTGCTTGGCCTTGTTCAGCGCCGGCAGCAGCATCCCCGCGAGGATCGCGATGATCGCGATCACTACAAGGAGCTCTATCAGCGTGAATCTTCCATTCCTGTAATTTCTCCGATGCAGACCTTGTGAAAAAGAACCCATTTCCTGTTCTCCTGTTATTGGTTTTTTACAACTTGACATTTTGTCTTTGCATATTAAATTATACTCAAATTCCATAATTTGCAATGAATGAATATGACAATAGATTGCGTTTTTGTGCCAAAAAAGAGGGACAGTATGGAAAATCAGACTTTTGATTTAAGGAATATCCGCAGGTATCTGGACTTCCCGTTGAAAATCGAAACCATCGGCTTCCGCCCAAAGAATAATTGGGTCCACCGCCACAACCGGATCACCGAATACTATCTCTGCTTTGTGCTGAAAAGAGAAAAACCGGTTTCCATCACCAAGGTCAACGATTCATTGCAGACAATAGACAGATCGGTTCCCAGTATGGGATTGGTTCGGCCCGGGATGGTGCTGAATTCAGTCGAACCCAGCTGCAAAGACGAACTGTTTTTTACTTATTCTCCCTCGGCAGGCGAACAAATCGATAATTTTCACCTGCGGCCCTGCAGCTTCGAACTTACCCCCGCTTTCAGCGATACGCTGCAAAGGATCCGGAATTCCTTTTCCCGGCTGCAGTATCCGGGCGTGGCCGACCGGCTGGACTGTCTTGCCATCGAGCTCGCGCAGGAAGCCATGATCGCCTCCTTGTCCTGGGAAAAGAATCCCGCCTCGAAAATGATCCCGGATGAACGGATTTTTCTGATCTCCAATTATTTTCAGCTGCATTTCGACGGGCCGGTCGATCTTGATTCCCTGCTGCGGAAACACGGGATGACCCGGCGAACCTTTTACCGGGAGTGGAAGAAATATTATACAGTGACTCCGGCACAGTATCTGATCGATTTGCGGCTGAAATGCGCCTGTGAACTGCTGCACGACCCCGGGAAAAAGATTTACGAAATCGCTTCGGAAAGCGGGTTCTGCGATCCGATGTATTTCGATCATTGTTTCGTTCAGCGCTATGGCTGTTCGCCGCAAGTCTACCGCAAAAGATCCCTGCCGGAGTGAATCCGCAGTTCAGGTTTTTTTCCGGTCGGAAACCGGTATCGCTTCGTTCCGGAGAGCCGAATGCCGTTTATTTCAAATGCCGCTCCAGAAAGGCATATCCGGCAGCCAGCGCGTCCGGCGGAGGACGATGTCCGGAGGCATGGTTCAAAAATCCCAAATCTTCCGGATGAGATTCGTAGCCCTTTGCGCGGAGCATGATTTTCCGGCTTTCTTCATTGTCGTATTGTCCCGCCAGCAGGAAGAACGGTTTACCGCCGGACATGCTCAGAAGCTGACTGTGTTCCAATCCGGCTTTCTTCATTTCTTTCACCCGGTCGCCCCAATACCAGACATCGCTCCAGTTGGTCTGGTCCCAGCCGATGCCGAAATCGCTGGCAAGGACCGCCTTGATCCGGGGATCGAGACAGCCTGCGTAAAATGCCATCTTGCCGCCGAGTGAGTGTCCCGCGATCCCGATCCGGCCGGGATCGACTCTGGGATCGGACGCCAGCGTGTCTGTCAGCAGCCGGGTGTCGGCCAGCAGTTTGCCCATGCCGCACCATTCGGGATAGTCGCCTGTGAGTGCTTCCCCGGCGAGTTTCCAGCGGGAAAAATCGTCGCGGTCCAGATCGGAATCCACATAAGTGAGGTGATAGGCGTCGGCGGAAGCTGCAATGAATCCGCGCTGCGCCAAATCCGCCATCATGGTAATCCCAGCGTATTTCGGCAGGACTTCCCCCGTGTCGAGTTCGAAACCGATCATTCCTTCCGGACGGTAAAAGGGAACCGCAACTGCCGGCAGCGGTGCGGAACAGGTTTTGGGAAAGACTTTCAATACCCGCTGAAAGGTGCCGGGACCATTGGCCTGAAGATACAATTCCGCATCGAACTTTTCAAATCCGTATTTCCGCACTGGTTCGATCGTTTTCCGAAACCTGTATGAATCGGGCACCTGAAGCCTTTTCAGCCATTCGGCGGCATATCCTTCCATATCCCACATCCTTCCTGTATAATAGCCTTGTCCGGAATAGAATAACACCATGCCGCCGGAAAATCAAGTCAGATATGCTGTCTTTTCCGCGCAGATTTGATTTTTTCCGCCGGTTTCGCGGGGACGATGCCGGTATAGAAGTTCGGATCGGCGGCGGCTTGCTCCGGGATGTGATTAATCCCCATTACCACCGGAAATCTTTCGCCCGGGCGGGAATGCCGTTTTCCTCGCAGTACCGGTCGAACAGTCCTCCGGCGGATCTGTACATGCTGTTCGGACTGAGGAAATGGGAAAATTCGAAAGTGATGGCGTTCCGGATTCCCGCCTCTTCGGCGGCTTTCAGTTTCAGCCGCAGTTTTTCCCATTTGATGGGCAGGAAATCGATCGGCATATCCCGGTCGAAACTCTCGCTGTTGGTCCAGCAGTCGATGCCGTTTTCCGCGCAGAGACGCTGGTTGATCTTCAGAAAGGTTGGCAGCAATTCGATTTCCACATGGCCGTCCTGAAACGCCACGATATCCACGATGCCGCGGATCTTCTCCATATTTGCCCGCCAGTGCGCCTCGTGGAGTTCGGGGGCGATGGTGATGCCGAGTTTCTCCATTTTCTCATTGTAGGCTTTTGCGCCGGACATGCCGGGGGAGATCATGATCTTCACTCCCGGCATCCGGTCCTTGAGCATGGTGCCCAATTCGCGGTAGCAAGTGGTGGCGGCGGGATTTTTCCCGGCAATCTCCTGAGAAAGGTACCAGCCTTTGAATGCTTTGCGCTGACCGTACCGGTCGATGATCTCCTGACATACTTCCCGCATGAGGGCCACTTCCGGCTCCACCTGATAGTCGCTGTGCCACCAGGGATTCCCCGAATCGTAGGACCCGCAGAAAAAATCCATCCCGTATTTTTCGGCAAGGTCAAGGAACATATCGAGCAGATCGACCGGCGGACGGAAGCCCGCTTTGCGCTTCATCAGAACTTCGGAGGGGAAGGTCATCCACTGTTTCCACCCGCAGCGGATCATTACCACGGTTTTGATCCCGAAAGCCTTCATGGCGCGGAAGTCCGCGTCCCATTCTTCTCTTCCCCAGTTCTGATGGGGGATGTCATGACTGATTTCATCCAGAAATGTTCCCGTGATGCGCATTTTCACTCCTTGCTGCATTGAAATGTTTCATGCTTCCTGCCCATAATATAACCCAGTCCGTTTTAATTTCAAATGACCTATGTAATTTTTTGAATATTTTTAATTTTATGCTTGAAAACGCTTTGAAAGCGGATTATATTATCAACAAAACATCATAGGTCATTGCTTAAAATCAATCTTGGAGGAGTCTGTTATGAAGGTACTGTCCGCAACGTTCGAATCTGTCCGCAGAAAGTCAAAGTCTGAAAACATGCTGAATATTGGTGACTCATCTTTCATCTCCCAGTCCTCCATAGCTCGAAGAGCGGAGGAGGATCATCTTTCATCATTCCAGCGAAATCGGAGCTTTACGCTGATAGAACTCCTCGTGGTGATTGCGATCATAGCGATTCTGGCGGGGATGCTGCTGCCGGCGCTGAACAGCGCAAGGGAACGGGGTCGCAGCGCATCCTGTATCAGCAACCTGAAACAGATCGGCAATATGGCCTTTATGTATCAGTCCGACAACAATGATTATTTCCCGTATAACCCGGGGGATGTATGGCAAAATCTGCAGGTCCATCTTTTCTACAACATTTACAATGGCACCTCAAATTCGATGAACGTCTGGAATTGTCCTACGCGTCCGGTTCATTCTCTCGACTATGGAACCAGCATTTACACAAGTGGCTTCGATTACTGGCTGAACAACAGCCGAGGGGACAAGAAAAAACCGGTGAAAGCAACCAAAATCAAAACCGCATCCACTATTCTCCATGTTTCGGACGGTCCATATTATGCCGATTATTCACTGGGTTACAACAAGGCTGCGGACAGTAAAAATTCCACCAATACCAGAAACGGAAAAGCCATGACCCATATCCGTTTCAAATATGATACCTCTTTCCAAACTCCCTCACCGCGGCATTCCGGGAGGGCAAATTTCGTCACGGTTGCAGGGAACGTCATGAATCAATCCCCGATGGCGTTGAAAAACGACAAAACCGGCACTTTTTATACCTTCTGGTACAGTGGCTGGTTCGATTGATGGATGCCAGAGGTGTCGAAGATGAAAAAGATTATTGTTTTTATCCTGCTTTCACTTCTGATGTTTCGGTTCGTGGCCGCTGAACAGTGGTATTTCGAGGCTGAGTCATATAAGGGAAATGGTATCATAAAAAAAGATCCGACCGCAAGCGGAGGCAAAGCCGTTTTTGGAAAAACTTGGTATGTCATGTTCAAAAATATACCCATTCCGGAACGTCCGGAGAAAGGCATGTATTGTTTTGTAAGGGTCAAAAGCACGATGAAAGCTCAATGGTTTCTGGCTTATGACCCGCAGAAAGCTTTCGGCTGGTTCCGGACGCCTGGAGAGAACAAATGGGTTTGGGTCTGCATTGGAAAATTTCGTAAAACGGACAGCAACCGGGGTTTTATGCCGCAACTTTTCCTGCAGAAACCGGTCGGTACTACCGCGAAAACGGTTGATGGAGCTGTTGACGCAGTGGTTTTCAGCGATTCCAGTGATCCGCGGATGGCGGAAGAACTTTTTCTGAAAAACCACAAAACCGTTTCTGACACCGCAGATCCTGCCAGTGCCGGGAAATTGTCCGCGCTGGTGAATGTCCAGCGGTTTTACAGCGTTAAAAAAGTTTCGTCTCCGCCTGTCATCGACGGAGATCTGAATGATGCCGCTTTTAGAAATGCACCGGAAGCGGCTGATTTTATTATGCTCGGAGGCAAACGCCTTGCTTCCCAGAAAACTATGGTCAAGGCAGTTTGGTGCGGCGATACACTCTACATCGCGGCGAAACTGGAAGAAGCGCGTATGCCCCTGCTTCGCAAACTGCGTATCAGAGACAACGATTCGGTCTGGACCGATGACTGTTTTGAAATCTACCTCGATCCCGGACATACCCGGAAAAGAGCTTTTCAACTCGTAGTCAACCCCAATGGAGCGAAACAGGACAGTTCCCTGAAACGGCGTATTGACGAAGCAGGCTTTTCCGATTTGAAACTGACTTGGAAAACCGCAGTGAAGCAGTTTACCGACCACTGGACCGTGGAAGCTGCCATTCCCCTCAAACTTCTAAGTTTTCAGGAAGTGAAACCGGGAACTGTTTGGGGGGTCAACTTCTGCCGTTCCGAAATTCCCTTTGGCGAAAAGAGTTTCTGGAACAATACCGGCGAGTTTTTCTTCCGGCCTGAAAGATATGCGATTCTTCATTTCGGAGATGCGCCCGGCAATCCCCAGAGCATTGCCGTTGACGGAAAAAAAGGCGAGCTCAGGATTGATTTTGCTGCCCGGAAAACTGAAAAAATCAGACTGTCCGGCAAAATTGCCGGATCGGAATGTGATAGGGTCCGGGACGTGCAGCTGAAACCGCCCCGGACCGAGGTGGTTTTGCCGATTGCCGGAAAAGAGCGGAAATATTCTGCT
>JAZUCR010000951.1:0-20698 GCA_045639225.1 Victivallales bacterium | reverse complement strand
AAAATAGGGCCCGGCAGTAAAGCGGATCGTGCACCCCGAGGTTGCGGCGGCCCTGAAACGGACCGTAGCCGTAAAGTTCGGTGAAGAGCGGAACTTCCAGGACCGTTTCCGAACATCCGATTTTAAACATCTTGTCTTTCTCCTTTTCAGACATGACCGTTCGTCTGTTCCATATTATAATCTGTCCGCCTGATTTTGTAAATAGCAAAAATGGGCAAAAACTTATCAAAAAAGAATATTTTTCCACTTTTTTGCCGATTCGAATTTGATTTTTTTATTACCGCAGGATATAATTCCACAAAAACTGAGAGGGTTCCTTGAATTATTTCGATAACACCAATATTCGCGCAGTTATGCATCGTTTCTTCTGGGCCGTTCCGCTGGCTGAAGACAGCCGCTTTGCTCCGCCGATGGTGCATTCCATTGAATTTATCCGAAGCGGACAGGTTTTCCTGAATCGTCCGGATCGAACCATCCTGCTGACCGCACCCGTTCTATTCTGGATGCGTCAGGGCGAAATGTTTTGTTTTTCCGGGCCGGAAGGACAGAAAAAGCCCTGCGAACATCTTTATTGCGATTTTTCCGGCGAGAAGGCGGAACGGATGCTGGCCTGGCTGGATGAGGTTTGTCCTGAAGGGTTTCTGCGTCCCGCCGATCCGGAGAAGGTCACCGAGATCTTTGTCGAGGCTGTCGATTATTACCGCATGGACCGGGATTTCTACCAGGCGGAGATCGCGGAATGCATCGACCGGATCATGCTGGAGATCAACCGGACGCTGCGGCAGGGATCGCGAGTTCAGGAAGACCCGTATCAGATCCGGAAAATCGGCGACGAGATCCGCAAGGACCCGTTCCGGGATTTCGATTTTCAGCGGCTGGCAGCTGAAAACGGGATCACGCTGTATCATTTCCGCCGTCTCTTCCGGCAGATGCATGGTCTTCCCCCTGCGGTATTCGTCCGGAACCAGCAGATGGTCCGCGCCGCCGAACTGCTGGCCATGACCGATATGCGGATCAAGGAGATCGTTTACAACTGCAAATTTCCCAATATGATGGATTTTTCCCGTTCGTTCAAGCGGTATTCGGGCATGTCGCCGCGCGATTACCGGAGGAAGCACGGTTCCGGAAACTTATGATACCGGCTCAGCCGGAAACGCGAAATCTGCCGGGACCTGCGGACTTTATCGGACGAACTGTCCGCACAGGAAACCTAGGACCCGGCTTCGCCGCGGCAAACGGAACGCGCACTGCACGGGATGGCGCGAGATCTCCGCCGGGTCAGCCTTTTTTCTCCTTCGGCAGTTCAATGAGTTCCACGTTGTCGAACCAGACTTCGCCCTCGGCCAGCCAGATCCACGTTCCCACTGACGGAATGAGCTTGCCTTGACCGGTTGTGGCCGGGGTAGTGAAGGTGAACGACAGCCGGTGCCAGGGATGGGTGCCTTTCAACTTAACCTGCGGGAACGATGCTCCCCGGCCATCGCCGAAGGAAACATAAACGCCTGCTCCCGATTTCCCCTTGATATCCTTGGTTTTGATATAATAGGAAAGCCGGTACCTGGTATTCGGCTTGAGCTGCGGGACCTTGAACCCGGCACTGATGTTTTTTTCGGGAATATTCTTGTAGTAGAGACTGACGCCGCCGGAAATGAAGATTCGATTATCCAGCTTGCAGACTTGTCCGTTTCTCGGCCAGGGACGTTTCCACTCATCCTGGCTTTTCACGGCGCTTTCCAGTCCGGCAAAATTGCCGTGCGGAATCATCTTTCCGGGCGCTTCGCCGAGAATCAGAACGCCCCATTTGTCGATAGCATGAAAACCGCCGATCCGGGAGCCCGGCAGGGGACTCCACTGGTAATAGAGTTCCTTCACTAACGGTTTTCCGGTCAAAGCGCGGTGCCGTGCGAAATTTACCGGAATCGCTTTTGCCAGCGGACCCAGATCTTTCAGCGGAATGCTCACTTCCGCCTTCCATCGGTCGCTCTCCTTCTCTATTTTTACAGCAGCTGAACTGTTCCATGATATGTCCGCTTTTTGGCGGAATTCGGCGCGGTAGTCGCTCAGACCACCGTTGGAGTTGACGATGAAGTGATAGTAGTTTTTCCGGTCGCCGGAGGGATTGATGAAAATTTCCACTGCCGACTGACTCCAGTTCATCGGGTCGTCGCGTCCGGAATGTTTTTCCGGCAGTTCGGACATCCGCGGCTCCTCGCAGTCGAAACGTAACACCAGAGCATCGTCTTTTTTGGCAATGTCCACTTTGGTGCTGACTTCATTGACTTCCCCTTTGTAGGGCCGCAGATAGACCGTATCCGGACAGTAGACACGCCAGGAATCCAGAGAATACTGTTCCGACTGGTATTTTTTACTTGCCTGGATCAGCGGATCAAGTATGTGCTTCCGGATGAATTTCACCCGTTCCGAAGCTTCCCCGTCGGATGCGGCCGCATGCTGCGCCTGAGCAAACAGTTTCACGAATTTCGCGATTTTTCCCGGAGAATAAATCTTTTCCCAGAGTTCCCGGTCCGACGGCATCTGGACTTTCGGTCCGAGACCGTCCATGACCGTATGGTTCACGATGCCTTTGATCCAGCATTCCTCCAGTTCATCAAACACTTTCCGGACCATCGGCGCACCTTTGCCGAACATCGCCCGGTAATGATCTTCCAGCAGCACATCGGGATCCAGGGCCGTGTTCCACATCAACTTTGCGGCTATGTAGTAGTTCAGATAATTAAACAGATATTCTTCCGTTTCGGCTTCCCAGAAATAGCCGTTGATCTCTTTTTTGTAAGTGCGGATAAAGCGGGCGGCTTCCTTCGGCATCATCTGCGGCAGTCCCGCCACCGCCTTGGTCTCATGTTTCCCCATGGCGTAGGTCCAGGCGGAAATCGGATGGCCGAGTTTCCGGTTCCATGCTTTGAGCCGACGGTCGTCTTCCGTATAGGCCGGGTCAATCGAACCGTTGACCGCGATCTGCAGCTCAATGCTGTCCGGGATCTCACAATCCGGCACCATATCATACGGTCTGTAAATCATCTGGGTCAGTTTCTTCCCTTTGATTCCTTCCTGCTCCAGACGTTTGGCGATTTCCGCAGAAAAACGGAACATGAAATTGCTGATCGCCTGCCTGCCTTCCGGCAATGTCCGCTTGTCCGGTTCCGAGATCTTGCGGCATTTTTCGCATTGGCACCAGTGCATCGCGTCCTGCGGCATGATGCAGAAATAGTCGCCGAGCGCCGCCTGCGGATTCCAGAATTTCATTCCGCGTTCGGAGGCCGGCCTTCCGGTAAAAAACGCTTTGATATCCTGATAAATCTCCTCCCGCACTCCGCTGTTGAAACAGAGCTGTCCAGGAAAGGACAACTGAGGATCATTGTATCTTTTTCCATTCCATAGTGCAAAATATTCCGGATGCATTTTTCCAAAACGTTCCGGCAGATTCAGAAAGGACAGCCCGTGCCCGAAATAAATCTGTTTTTCGGACAGGCGCAGCCGCTGGCACTGCATCGCCCGCAGATGGCTCAGCGTGTACTTCGGATCAAAACTTTTCATCCGCCCCGAATAGAAATTCCGGATGACCATGTCCGGACTCTCCGTAATATCGATCTTTTCCGGCAGGAACAACCCTTTTTTCACAGGCACGACCGTTCCGTATTGGCCAGGAAAGAAAAATCTTGCGTCCGCAAACCGTTCCAGAAAATCATACACCCCGCTCAGTGTCGCCCGAGGATAATATTGGGACCAGGCCAGATTTGCCGGATTTTTTTTCGGATCATCACGACCCGCAATGAAAATACGATTCCCTTTCCGCAGGATCCGGAATCCTTCGTCCGGCAGTTTCGTCACGTCCAATCCCGCTTCTTTCGCACTCGGACAGTCGCCCAGAATCAAAGCAGTGTGGTTTTTCGATGCTTTTTTCACAATCGGAATAACCTGCCCGGTCGCTTTTTTCAGATACGTCTGCAGTTCCTTCGCCGCATAATTCACCACCGGGACCGACTGTTCCGTCACGATTTCCAGCGTCCCCGCGTCCTTCACCGGACCGGATACCTTATTCACGTGCTGACCAGCAGTCAGTATTCCCACGCAGAACAGCAGGGCAACTGTCAGTTTTATTCTCATTTCTTTTCCCTTCCTATCCACAAGCCGTTTTTCAAATCCAAAACCTGAAACTTCCCTTCTCGGGAAATATTAGGCCGGTGCAATCATTCATTGAATACAGCGATGATCCCAGAACAGTCTGCTTTCCCTGGTGCGGTAAACGTCTGCAGTGGTTTCCGGGACTTGCGGTCTGCTCCGGCTTTCCACATGGAAATCCAGCATCAGCAGATTTGAACGTTTGGAATGAATGAACCCGAGCCGGTCATCAGGATAGGCCGGCAGCCAATCGATGTAAAAGGTCGGGTTTATCTCTTTTCCTTCCCCGATATACATGGTCATCGAGGGGCTGAGCGAAAGACTTTGTTTGAAAAAAACTTCGACCGATTCATACAGTCTGCGATTCATTCCGTAAGACTTGACTAAAGACGCTCCATTCGACTGACGAGTGGGGCAGGTAAGCGGTCCTTTTTTTCCATTCGCCCGGATGCTGCCGAGAAAGTCAACGCCGCGGGTATATCGGCTGTTCTTGTCATCGAGAACCGGCAGATACGGCGTGAGAAGCCCGGATTCTCCGACATAGAAGAAATACTTTCTGCCCGTGCCGGAGGTGGCATTCTGATACAAAGGATAATATTCCTTGTTGTCTGAAACATACATGGCGCATGCTTTGCCGATCTGGTTCAGATTGCCGACGCAGGAAATAGCCCTTGCCCTTTCCCTCGCATTATTCAGCGCGGGGAGCAGCATCCCGGCCAGAATCGCAATAATGGCTATGACCACGAGGAGCTCTATAAGCGTAAAGTCATGGTTACGTTCCCATGATGAATGATGAGTGGTGAAAAACTTTTTCATGTTTTTTCCTTTCTGCAGTTTTCTGCATTTTATCAGTTGATCTCAATTCATTTCTTCGATTTTTTCTGTCCGTTATCGAAATATTCGACCATTTTCTTCGGAAGCGGGGGAATATCCTGGCGGTTGCAGCCGGTGCGCATGGAAACATGGCCGAGCACGCCGGTCGCCACCGACATGCGGGCGGCGATCGGGGAAGTGTTGGTCATTGCGCCGAATCGAACGAAATCCAGGAAGTTCTGCACGATCGGCCCATCGGCTCCGGCGTGGGAACTGTTGGCCAGCGGCGGGTTGATCTTATAGATCACATCGGGGTTGAGCCGGGAATCGCGGCGGGTCCAGACCTGGACATCGCAGTTGTTGGCTTCGCCGATGTTTTCCACGCGTCCTTTGGTGCCGATGAAAGTATAATTGCGCTCGGCGTTGGGCGCGTAATGGCACTGCAGATAGCAGGCTTGTGCACCGTTTTCGAGCTGCATCATGATCATGTTGTGGTCCTCAACGTCAATAATCGGCGAGAAACCGGTCTGCGTCAGCGGCGGATAGTGGGCCACATTCCAGGACGCACACCCCGGAGTGTCAGGCGACCGGCGGGCGCAGCGGTTGTAAACCGAAAGCATCCCCATGCCTACCACGGATTTGGTGTAGGATCCCATCAGCCAGTGCATCACGTCGATATCGTGCGCACCCTTTTGGAGGAGAAGCCCATTGGAATAGCGCTGTTCGGAATGCCAGTCGCGGAAATACGCATCGCCGCCATATCCGACGAAGTGGCGGCACCAGCCGCACTGGATTTCCCCGATCATGCCGGAGTCGATGATCTCTTTCATCTTCAAGATCACGGGGAAGTGGCGCATGTTGTGTCCGATGAAGAGTTTGGATCCGGTCTGCATGGCTGTTTTCAGGATGCGGTCGCAGCCTTCGATAGTGATGGCCATGGGTTTCTCCAGATAGACTGCCTTGCCTGCCTTGAGTGCGGCAACCGCCATTTCTTCATGCAGGAAATCTGGCGAGGAAATGAAAACGGCGTCAATCTCTTTGATTTTGAGCAGGTCTTTGTAGTCTGTGAATACTGAGGCATCCGGAAATTGTTCTTTGAATTCCTCGCGCGCCTTCTGGCTGACATCTGCTCCGGCAACGATTTCGGTCCCCTGTTCCGGGTTGTGAGTCCGCCAGCCGTTTTTTCCCCGTCCGCCGGTTGCGATCAGACCGATCTTGAACATTTTCTTTCTCATATAAAAAATCCTTTCATCCAGGTTTTTATTTATTTTTTCCGGCAAAGGACTTAATCCGCCGCATGCAGGCGGCGCTCCCGTAAAGCGGACAGCCCCAGTCCTCGTGGAACAGGATCCCTTCCGCCCTCGCGAAACTCATGACCGGCGCCAACCCCACCCCATCATCGACTGCCAATTTTGCCATGCTGTTTTCCTCCATTGCCTACAGTTGCAGGGGACGTTACCGATAATGCACTGTGATTCCAATAGTATTATGAAGATGTTTTCATCCCCTTCAGCTGGATATTATAATCCAAACCAGTCATTTTGTAAATATGCAGAAATGGATAAAAGTTATCAAAAACCGATAAAAATATGTTTTTTTATTAGAAGTCGGATTGCAAATGTTCGCTTTTTCAGGTATATTTCAAAGCAAAGGGGATTTTCAGTATGTATTTTGATGATTTGGAATTTGCCAATTCGGTATACCGCTTTTTTTCAACGGATTCTTCCGCGTTTTTTGTAATGAAATGCAATTCCATGGAATTTATCCGTTCCGGACATATTCAGCTGGTCCGGAAGTCCGACAACCAGGTCATCGACCTGACCGCACCGGCATTTTACTGGCTGCATCAGGGCGCATCATACCGGTATATCGTTTCCGGATTAAATCCCGGCCACAAATATTCGGAACATATTTTCGTGGATTTCCGCGGCGTCCGCAGTTCTCGGATGCTCGCGGCGCTGGATGAATTATATCCGGAAGGAATGTTTCACCCGCAGGATCCCGAGGAAGTCAGCCGCGTCTTTTTCCGTCTGCTTCAGCTTTACCGGAGCGACCCGGAGAAAAACCTGCCGGAAATGGGGGCGTTGACGGAACGGCTTATGTATTTGGCTTACTCCTCGGCAGAGAAAAGTCCGGCTGAATCAGACGATCCGTATCACTTGGATAAAATTGCCGAACAGATCCGGAGCGATCCGTTTGCGACATATGATTTCCACTGTATTGCGCGGCAATTGGAAATATCCGACGATCATTTCCGGCGGATCTTTCGGAAGAAACACCGGTTGACCCCGCATGCGTATCTGCATCACCAGCGGATGTTCCGTGCAACGGAACTGCTGGCAACCACCCACATGCGGATCAAGGAGATCGTTTACAACTGCAAATTCGCCAATATGATGGATTTTTCGCGTGCCTTCAAACGGTATTCGGGCCTGTCGCCGCGGGATTACCGGAAAAAACACGGTTCCGGAAACTGGTGATCCCGGAAGTATGCACCGGAACGGCAGGTCGTCACGGCTCGTTCCACTCCCAGGCATCGACATCGATCGATGTTTCCAGCCGATCCTGTTCCGGCTGGGGCACCGCACTGAAGAAATCCAGTCCGGTCTGTTCTTCCACCTGACGGACGGTCACGGCAAAATCCTTCAAATCAGCCTTGACATTGCTGTTCGGCAGGATGAACCCAATCATCTTCTTCGGCTCGGTCAGGTCATAAACGACCTTATAATAATGTGTCGGCACAGTCACCTGATTCGGACCGATGGTGATGGTCTTCTCCTTCGGCAGAACCGGTCCCGTCACCACATAAACCTCCTCTTCCCGGACAGCAAAATGACGGACCTGTTCCTCCAGTTTCTTCCAGATGCCGCGGTTGAATTTCGGATGCTGCGGACTCATGTTGGAATAGAAAAATGAATCCGCCATAGCCTGTTCGGAAAAAGCCATATCCGCAGCAGGTGCAAGATGTCCGCGGTCATATCCGGACCGCAGATAATCCGCCGAACAGGCACTGCCGGTCGCAATCTCCGGATCCTCCTTGAACCGGTTCTTCCGCTTCGACACCTTGGTCATCACCTCATCCCCGGTCAATTTATAAACCACCCAGGCCGGCTGTTCATGATATTCGATATAACCGAGAGCATATCCGGCCCGGTCCACAACCGTATCGGCTTCCCCGGGAAAACCGAGGGCGAGATTGTCATATCCCGTCTGGTTTTTTTCGCCGTCAGACCGGACGTTCAATGCGGAACTTACGGAAACGGAAAACGATTCCGTGCAGTCTGCCGCGGAAGGTGACCCCGGCAAAACCTGGGAGATAATCAGACCAATTCCGATGACCGCCGTCAAACGGAACATTTTCATCATTGCATTTCTCATCACACCCTCCTGTTTATATCTAATACGGGCTTTGACGTGAAATTTTACACAACAACCCGGACGCCTAATGTCCTATTACGAAAAAAAGTGCAAAATTTACTCTGAATTTTCGCAAAAAATGGAGAAATGGCGTAAAAAGTCATGTTCAGTGGAAAGGCCAGCTCGATTCGAAAAAAAATTGAAAAAAGTCAGATTTATGTATTGACTTTTTAAAAAGAAACAGTATTTTAACTTTCAAAGTGCACTAACTATACCCTAATCGGAATTTTATATGACTGACAGAAGTTCCAAGCTGATGAAAATTGCGGACCGGTTCCGGCAGGACATTCTTTCCGGACTTTATCTGCCCGGGGACCGTCTGCCGACAGATGAGGATATCGCACGGAATTTCGGGATCAACAAACGGACCGTTGCCGGTGGATTGGCCCGCCTGGTTGCTGAAGGTCTGATCACCCGGGCGCCGGGCAGGGGGTCAGTGGTCGTCCGTGAAAAAATCGTCACGAAACATACCAACGTGGTCGACTGTATAGCAATGAGTTCCGGCGCTATCTTTGCGAATATGGAAAAAGAGATCACCCTGCAATCCCTGAAGCGGGGATTTCATCCGGTCTGGATCCCGCCTTCACTGTTCTGGTCCAGACCGGTGGACGAGAACCACAAGCAATTTCTGCAATACATGGAAAACTGCGTCAATGCCATGCCTTACGGAATGATCGTTTACGGCGAGCGGTTCATCCCGTATGAAATGCTGGAACGGAATCTGGCGAAGACCGGGAAACTGGTCTTTATCTGCTGCTATGTCCATACCCGGGAAATCCCTGCGAAATATGTGCTGATCGATTATGATGCCGCGGCGAAAAAAGCGGTCGGACTCTTCCGGAAAAACGGGCACCGTAAAATCACATTCATCACATCTCCGGTGGTTGCGTTGCGGAGAACACAGCGGAAACCGCCCCAGTATCTCTATCATATTGCCCTCAGGAAGGCCTGTGTGGAAGCCGGACTGGAATACGATGAGAAGATTCCGCAGATGCTCTGGGATTCCGTTCCGACGGAAGAAGCATTCCTGCGGATCCGGCAGAAGGGGATCACTGCCGCAGCTCTCGGATTCGATTCCCTGCTCGATCTTCATTCCGATGTGCTCCGGAAACTCGGGATTCGGATCCCGGACGATCTTTCCGTCATCGGGTTCTATGATACAGCCGGACCGGCCAGCGGGCTGACCACGTTCAATATCCAGGAACACGTGATCGCCTCGACCGCAACGGAAATGCTGTTCGAAGACAGGTCGGAATTCAAAAAGGTTTATGTCAAGCCGGAACTGATCCTGCGTGAAAGTGTCAGGGCACTATGAAAGATCGAAGGAGATAAGAGCATGTTTTCGATACCCGTAACTTTTGTGCCGCAGTTCGGCAGCGCCGATGAACGGATGCGGCAATTCCTGCTTCATGAATTTGCCGATGCCGGGGCAAAACATCTCGTGCTTTCTTCTGAACTGATCAAGGCAGTCATGGCGGACCACAAGTTTGCCCCGCAGCTGGAAAAGGAACTGGCCGCCGAAGGTCTTTCCTTTATGGACGCCCATGCGCCCTTCGGCAACATTCTGGATATGAACTGTCCCGATCCGGATTTCCGTCCGCAGATGCTGCTGAGGCATCAGCTGGCGATTAAGATCGCCGCCTCGCACGGCGTGAAAACCATTACCATCCAGCCCGGCAGTTCACGCTTTCATCCCGAAATCCCCCTGGAAAAACATTGGGACCTGATGCGCGACGGACTGGACAGACTGCTGCCGGAAGCGGAACGCTGCGGACTGACGATCTGTATCGAAAACAGCATGTCACGCGCCGCCGCACCTTCGGTTGTGGTCATGCTGAAGAAAGAATATCCGACCGATACCCTCGGATTATGTTACGATTCCGGTCACGCCCATCAACTGGCCGCAGGCCGGGATCATCCCGATGCGAAGATCCGGGAATACTGGAGGCAGGCCGGTTCGGATGAACCCGAATGGGACGATCACATTTTGGAAAAAATGCTGCCGCAGACCGTTTCCTGCCACCTGCATGACAATGACGGTTCGGACGATACCCACAGTTTGCCGGGTGACGGAACCATCAACTGGAACGAAGTGATTCCCGCCCTGAAGAAGGCGCCCCGTCTGCAGGTAGTGCAATGTGAAGTCAAGATCATCCCCCGGTATTCGATCCGGCAGACCTGCGCAAAATTCAAAGAGCTCGGCGAACTCTGACCGCGGACATCCACAGGGAGACTTCAGATCGTTGAAAACAGCAATCTTGATTATAAACTGAAAAAAGCAGAAAACTGCAGAAAGGGAACAGACCATGAACCGGATTTCATTATCCACACACCATCATTCATCATCGGAGCGTAAAACGACGAATTGTTTTACGCTGATCGAGCTCCTCGTGGTGATTGCGATCATCGCGATTCTGGCGGGGATGCTGCTGCCGGCATTGAACAAGGCGAGGAACGAAGCCAAGTTCATTCAATGCAAAAACAACATGAAAACCCTGGGGATGGCAGCTATTCTCTATACCGATGCCTATCAGGATTTCGCGCTTCCCTACAAGATCGGAGCTTACACTTACAAAATCGGCGACATCGACCTGAAAAATGCGTTCCACATGACGATTCTCGGGGCCGCGGGACTTGTCTATCCGAAAAGTCCCTTCTCGAACCCGGCAAAGACTTACATGTGCCCGAATGTGGCCCTGAAAGTAAGCACCGACCGGTATCACTGGGCCACGAACAAATATCTGATCACGCTGGAATCCACCGCGGAAGTCAGATGGAGCGCACTCCCGAAAGTCAGGAATATCAAAAAGCCGGCCGATGCTTTTTATTTTATTGAAACCTGCAATAAAGATACCAAAAACTACAGCAACGCCTGGGGATTCAGCCGTCACGGACCGGGCATGGAAGCTCAGGCTTCCCGCGTCGATATCTACCGGCATAACGGAAAGTTCAATGTCCTCTTTTTCGATGGACATCTCGAAAACCGGACCTATACGACGATCCCATATGTCACGACCGGTGCGCAGCAGGCGGCATCCACCTTCTGGACCGGAGAATGACCATGAAACCTAACAGTCTGACCTCCCTGCTTTTTGCAGGAATCATCGGTTCGATTGCCTGCGCGGCGGATTTTTCCCCGCAAAAGACTTTGACCGCGGCATCCTATGCGGAAAAAGCGCCGGTAGTCGACGGCAAAATTTCTCCGGACGAATATGCGGGCGGATTCGAACAGTTCGGCGTTCTTCAGCTGCGGTCGGGGCAGATGTCCTCCCGGCAGGCAAAGTTCTTTGCCGTGCTGGACAGACAGTATCTCTATCTTGCCTGTCAAAGCGAACTGCCGGATCCGGGATCCGGGGTCAGACTCAAAAACCGATATAAAAAGAGAGACAGTTTCATTCCGAAGGACGACAATATCGAATTCCTGATTTTTCCGCCGGATGCGGATGCGCTCTATCATTTCATCATCAATCCGGCAAACGTTTCCTACGATGTCAAATATCCGGTGGTCAACGGCGGAGTCAGCTTGGGTGTCAGAAAAGACTGGAACCCGGCTTTTACCGCGAAATCGGGCATGGAAGGGAAATACTGGACGCTGGAAGTGAAGATCCCGCTGAAGGACCTGAACGTGAAGCCGTCGCGGGCCCCGGCGAAATGGCTTTTCCAGTTTGCCCGCAGCTGGAAAAATCCAGCTCAGCAGAGCTCGTTCAACAAGGCTTCCGTTTTTGCCGATCCGGAACAGATGAATCCGGTGATCTTTTCGGAGAAATCCCCGACGGTCCGCTTCACCGGAATGGGGAATTATGACCAGGGGGAAAATGCGGTCTCATTCTCGATCGATAATCCGGGAACGAAACCGGTGAAGGTGAAATACCACGTTTCCGTGCTGTCGGAAGCGGCACCGAGAAGCATCAGCGATACGGTGACCGTTCCTGCCGGCAGATCGGAAAAAGCGGTGCTGAAATATACGGAAAAAGCCAACGTCACCAGCGAGATGACGATTCTTTTCACCGAGGCCGATACGGGGAAAGTGCTGCTTCAGCGGTGTCTGTCGTGGCAGTATCCTTTGGCCACGCGCTGGATCGCGCCGGAAGTCAAAGCCGGTGTCCAGTTGGAGATCGGCATTTATCCCTACTACAAGCTGATCCGTGCCCGGCTGGGCAATCACGGTGTTCCTCTTGACCTGCGGAAAGTAAAATCCGCCGTCATGCGGATCACCGATGCGAAAGGGAAACCGCTCGGGAAGGATTTCATTCCTGCGAAAAACGGGAACGACGGCTATTATGCGGAAATGCCGCTGCCCGGGTTGGAAAAAGGCGATTATTTCGTGGAAGCCAGATTGAAACAGCAGGACGGCAAAGAGCAGATTTATAAAACGAAATTCTTTTTCAACACCTACGAATGGGAACATAATTCCATCGGCAAAGACCGGATCGTTCTGCCGCCTTACAAAAAGCTGGTGTATGGCAAAAACACGGTTCGGACTCTGATGTCATGCTACACGCTCGGCAACGGGTTCTTTTCGGAAATCGGAACCGGTAAAGCGGAAAAACTGCTGGCCTCGCCGATCATCCTGAATGTCAACGGAAAATCTCTGACCGGCAATGAGCTCCGCTGGACCGAACAGTCGGAAGATCAGGGACGCGCGGTCCAGAAAATGAACATCCCCGGATTGACTCTCAGCACCGAAAACACCATCGAGTTCGACAACTTCGTCAAGACCGTGGTCACGGTAAAGCCGGAACAGGAATTCAAATTCGATTCCATGACGCTGGAAATTCCCCTGAAATCGGAATATGCCAGACGCATCCATGCGACCTGCAACGCCATGCGCCACAACATCGCAGCGGCGCTTCCGGAAAAGCAGGGTGAACTCTGGAATTCCGCTCAGGGAAAACTCCACGGTGCGGTCTCCAACAATTTCCGTCCCTACATCTGGGTCGGCAACCTTGCGGAAGGTCTGGCTTTCTTTGCGGAAAGCGACAAAAACTGGAGCCGCGATCCGGCGAAACCGATGGCGCAGCTGATCCGGAACGGCGATACGACCGTTCTGCGGATCAATTTCATCGACAAGCCCGCCGCCCGAAAAGCTCCGTTCACACTCACGTTCGGCTTTCAGGCGACTCCGACCCGGACGCGTCCCAACAGTTCGCGCCGGCTGACCGAACGGTCCAAACTGCCGAATTCCCTCACCATGTCGCTGCTTGCCGGCGGCGGCTGCTGGAGCTGTCAGGATTATGATTTTTATCCCAAGGACCGGGATTACAGCTTCATCCATGCCCTCCGCAAGGTCCGGGAAGGAAAACTCGACAAGGCGCAGCAGGCCGAGACCGTTAAGAAGTTCATGAAGCATTTCGCCTCGTTTCCGAAGGACCGGCAGGGGTTTTATTTCCGTCACCTGAATCGCGGATTCGCCTATGCGAGAAACAGCAATCTGCTCATCCCGTATATGAATTCCCGTGCCAGCCATCTGCGCTGGGAAGAATACAACGTGTTCATGGATGAATGGTTCTGCTCCGATTTCCGGGCGAATAACGAGGACGATTACAACAACACTCCGACGGAAAGTTATCAGGATTTCCTGCTCTTCTGGAACCGGAAACTGATCCGCGAAGGGCTGGACGGCATCTATTATGACAACATCCGCGACTGGCACAATCCGAACCCCGTCACGGGTCCGGCCTATCGCATGGAATCCGGCAAAGTGCAGCCGTATTTCGATATTTTCGACATGCGCACGCTCATCAAGCGGACCGCGGTCATGCTCCATCAGGAAGGAAAGAACATTTTCGACGGACGGCCTCTGTTCGTTCTGCACATGACCAACACCAATCTGGTGCCGTTCACCAGCCTCGGCAGCATCGCGCTGGACTGGGAGGACAAATACGGGGCCATGGATTTCCAGGACCGTTTCACCGAAGACTACATCAAAGTCTGTTCACTGGGTCTGCAGTCCGGGGCGATCCCGGAAGTCCTTGTCCAGATCACGGGCAACAACCGGGAACATGTCACCCGGACCTTCCTTGCCGTTACGCTGGCCTATGATTTGCCGATGGTGCTCAACGGCGGCGGATTGACCCCGGTTTTCAACAAAACGTGGAAAACGGTGAAGCAGTTCGGCTACGGCACCGACGAGGTGAAGACGTTTCCGTGTTTCAACCCGTCCGGAAGATTCACAACCGGCTCGAAAGACATCCGTCTGACGGAATACCGGAAGGCGGACGGAACCACGATCCTCGCGGTCTGCAGTTTCGGACATGAGGGGAAAACCGTTCTCGGATCGACTGTTGCCGTGAAGGCAGCACGTGACATCGAATCCGGAAAAGCCCTTCCGGTCAAGGATAAATCCGTTGAAATCGAGCTCAAGAAGAACGAATTCAAACTGATTCAGCTCAAGTAAATCAAGGGTATGTTCATGAAAAAGATATTCACTGTTTTCGCTGCACTGACCTGCGGCGGTTCGCTCATGGCGCAGAAGCCCGCGCCGATGCCGAAATTCGAGGAAGCCGTTTCGTTTTACATTTCCTTCGATGATGAAACGCCCGATGCGGATATTACGGTCGGAAAAGAAAAACCGTTCCTGATCCTCGGGAAAAAACCGGGCGTGTTCGGGGAAGGGGTCCGCGGCAAGGCTCTGCTCTGCGGACAGAACGGCAGCAAACTCCGGTTTGCCCGGAAGGACAATCTCGATTTCAGCAAACCGGGGACGCTCGTTTTCTTTTACAAAGGCGCATTCAAAAGCCTGAACTCCGGACCTCGGGTTTTCTTCTGGGGGATCGAATCCAACCGCGGATACGTCGGTCAGCACCTGGCCAACGATCCGAAAACAGTCTGTCCCTGCAAGCGGGATCTCCATACCATGTTTCTTTACGGGAAACGGATCAAAAACAAATCCCTGTTCACCAAGCTTTCCGGCGGGGAGGCAGGCTGTGAAAAATGGCACATGGTTTCCTTTTCCTGGGCGCCCGGTCAGATCAGCATCAAGTATGACAACGAACCGGAAAAGAGTTATCAGGTCCCGTTCGATATGACGGAAGAGGATTTCCCCGCCGACCATTTCTCCATCGGCAGTAATGTGCATTGGGAATATTATCTCGATGAATTTACGGTTTACGGCCGCAGACTTTCCGATTCGGAACTGACGGAAATTTATGAGCACTATCTCGGGAAAAAGAAAAAGTGAGCGGAAAGGTGCAGTCATGAATTTGATTTTTCCTGAAAAACAGGTGAACTACATTCTCCGGATGTATCTTCCCCGCTGGAATTACGACCGGATCATCGGGGACATCATCCGTTTCTGCGGGGAGACCGGAACCAAACACGTGATGTTCTTCACCGACGCCCAGCACATGACTTGGAACCAGCTGACCATCGAAGAAGCGAAGGCCGAGGCCGCGAACCTTGCCTGCGCGGTGGAAGATCTCGGCAGTCACGGGATCAAAGTCGGGCTCAACACCACTTACAATATGCCGATGTCCCGGTTCGATCACCGGCAGCACAATCCCCAATACAAACACTGGCTGACTTATGCCGACGGGACCTGTCCCCACACCGTGCCGTGTCTGCTGGATCCCGCACTCCGGGATTACCTGATGGAATATTACGGGATCATTGCGTCCGTCGGGGCGGAATATCTTTACATCGACGACGATCACCGTTATGTGCAATCCGGCACGGCGAACACCTACGGCTGTATGTGCGATCTCCATCTCAGCGAATTCTCCCGGATCACCGGTCGGAAATGGACGCGGGAAGAACTGCACCGCGCGGTGTATCATGATGTGGAAATCCGCAGAAAATGGCTGCTTTTCCTCCGTAAGGGCTTGGAGGATATCGCTCAAGTCATCGAAAACGCGGTGCATCGAGTCGCTCCCGATATGCGCGTGGGTGTCATGGTGCCGTGTCTGCATTCCCTGGCGGCATACGATTACGAACTGCCCGTCATGGCAAAACTGTTCCAGCCCTCGGGAAAATTGCTGCTGCGTCCCTGCATCGGCCCCTATCAGGATTATGTCCGGACCCAGATCGTGCCGGGGCTGTTCTACATGGAGATCATCAGCCGGATCATGGGGGATTCCGCGGAATACACACCGGAAATCGAAACCACTCCGTTCACGCGGGTCAGCAAGAGCATGGAAACCATCCGTTTCTGCATTTCCCAGGGGATCGTGAACCGGATGCCGAATCCCGCAATCTCCGCCTGCGGATATGTCGGTAATTCGCCGTATTTCGAGCCGGAGATCGCCAAAATGCTCAAGCGGCAGCGTCCGTTCTTCGAAACCTTGCTCAAAATCGCTCCCGAACGCGGAACGAAAAAAGGGATCGGCATGGAGTTCTCGCCTCATTCCGTCCTGAAATCGCCGGTCGTCCATCCCACATTTGCCGATCTCGCATGGCCGTCATTCACCTTGCATGATTTCCTGTCCAACAATGGATTCTGTGTCACTTACGACGAGTCCCCGGTGCTGTTCCTGGCCGGGGATACCGTTTACGCACTGCCGGATGAAAAAATCATGATGTATTTCAAGACGAAACATCTGATTCTGGATGCCGAAGCGGCCAAGGCTCTGGCCGCCCGCGGATATCAGGAATTTCTCGGCTGCCGCGTGGAGGATTCCTGCGGAGTTTTCGGCGCCGAATATTTCTCTAATCCTGATTTCAGCGGGATTTATGCGGGAACCTATTCCCCGCTCAAGGACACCCCGATCGAAGATGTTGAAAAGATAGTAGATCCCGCGCCGGAAACCGTGATCCTTTCCGTGATCACCGATCACGACCGCAACATGGTTTGCCCCGCCGTTACGCTGTATGAACACCGGTTCGGCAAAAAAGTCGCGGTCATGAATTACCGGCTTCCTGCCGTAAACCCGGCCCGTCGGCATCTGATCTGTTATCAGAAACAGGTCCAGATTCGGAACCTGGTCCGGGCGATGGATCCGATGGCGGTCCCCGCTATCGTGGATGATCCGACCTGCTTCGCGATCCAGTATTTCGACAACGGGAAACAGGTATTCGTCGGGCTGGTCAATCTGTCGTTCGATATTGCCGAAGAGATCTCGGTCTCGTTTGCCGATCCCGGTCTGGATATCGCAAACGGAAAATATCTGCGTGAGGACGGCGAACTCCGGCCGCTGGCGGAGATTTCGAAGGAACTCACACCCGGAAAATGGAAGATATCCAAACAGCTTTCCATCTTCCATTTCTTTGCATTGCAAATCCCGAAAAAATAAGGATAAAGAACAATGAAAACAAGTATCATTTCCCTGCTTCTGGCGGCGGTCCTGCCGGTTTCCGCCGCGGTTCTGAAAAACGATGATTTCTCCAAAGGGCTCCGGGGCTGGAACACTCCGAACTACTGGGCCGGAAAAACGAAACAGATCGAGGAAAACGGTAAAAAATACCTGCTGCTGGAATCCGGAACCAGGAACAAAACGGAAATCTTCGGACGCGCCCTCGGATACAGTAAGCAGGTTCCCTATTTCCCCGGCGATACCGTGGTCATTAAAATCAAGGCGAAAGGCAACGGCATTCTGACCAGCGGTGTGCTGGTGTACCGTTTCGGTTCCGGTGCGCCGCAATATGCCCCAGGCGGCGAATATCCGCTGACTTCCGAATTCAAAACCTTTGAATTCAAAAGCGAGCTGAAGGAACAGTTCCGCATGGTCCTGCCCTATATGGAGATCAAAGGCGCCGGGAAGGCGGTCATCGAATCGTTCCGCATGGAAACGGCCGCGGATCCTTCCGTTTCAGTTAAAGCGGAAACTCCGCTTCAGGTCTCATCGGAAAAGAATCCAGGAAAACCGGTCGTATTCAAAACGTCCGTCAAAAACGGCGAGATTGCCGTCTCCTGTAAATCCGGAGCAAAAAGTTCCTCGAAAACGGAGAAAACCTCCGCCGACGGTTCGCTGGCCGTTCCGACGGACAAACTGGATCCGGGATTTTATCAGATATCCGTGTCCATGGCCGGAAATGCCGCAGCATCCTTCATTGATGTCCAGCCGGAAAACGTTTTCCGGACAACCGATGAAATCGCCAAAAAGATCAAGCTGAACAAATCGGTCAGCGTTCTGTTCCTGGGCGACTCCCTTTCCGATTTTTACCGGGGATACAACTATATCGACCGGATCGATTTCTGGGTCGGGAAATACAATCCGGGGAAATTTTCCTTCCTGAATGCGGGCGTCGGCGGCGATTTCTGCAAACGGATGCTGGACCGTCTGCAGGGAGAAGCCGCGGGAAAAAAACTGGCTTACCGTCAGGAAATGTATAATGGACTTTTCAAGGGGAAATACGATCTGGTCTTCCTGTTCCTCGGACAGAACGATACCCGCTGCTTCCGGAAGGACGGCTTTGCCAAACAGGAAACGCCGCCCGAACTCCAGCAGAAATGTCTTGCGGAGATCTACAAGATCCTCAAGGAAAAATGTCCCGGTGCCCAACTCGTTCTCATTTCCCCGTCCCCCTCCGACGAAAATCTTTTCATCCGGCGGGATCAGAAGCTCCCCAAAGGCGCCAACATGGTGATGTACGGGAAAAAGGCACTCGTGGATCTTTACGATGCGGAAAACCGCAAATTCTGCAAGGAGAACGGTCTGCACTATATCGACATCCTTTCCGTCATGCGTGCGGTTTCTCCGATCGGGAGTCTGTATGTCATGGACGGGGTTCACCTCAGTCCGGAGGGCGGAAGAGTGATCTCGGATGAGATCCTGAAATTCCTTGCCGAGAAATACCGATGAAAAAAACTCTCTTCCTCCTCTTTGCTCTCGCAATGCTTTCCGGATTGGCCGAACCTCCGCAGTCCATCACGCTCGAATCCGGCCAGGTCCGGATCCGGCTGGACGGGAAAAAACGCTGGAATGTCAATCGGATCGAATGGAAAAACGAGCTGCTGGGCGTCGATTTTGCAGGAGCCCATTACGGGGTGGTTTACCGTCCGGTCACCAGCAAACATCCCATCGGGACCGGACACGATGAATCCGGGACCGGGGAAAAACTGCTGTCGCTGAAAATTTACGCCGACCAGAACGAGGTGATCCCCGCGGAAGGAAAGGTCATCGAAGGAAAGGTGATCCGGGTCGAACGGACTTCACGAATCGCGGATCTCGCCACGAAAACGAGTTTGGTCATCGAAAACGACATCATCCGGGAAACGGCGGAGATCTCTGCGGAAAAAGACCTCAAGCTGGACCATCTTTACGTCTTCATGCACCCGTGGGCGACCCGTTTCGACCGTTTTCATGCCGTCCGGTCCAACGGAGAGAAAATCGATGTCAGTTTCAAATCCGACAATTCTTTCCCGAACCGGAAATTCGTTCCGTCAGCCGCCTGGTATGAGACGAAAACCGGTCTCGGCGCAGTTACTTTCATCCGGAATATCAAGGGAAAGAAATCGCCGATGCGTTACCTCTGGGACCGCAAGATATACCGGAAAGATTATCTCTGCGACTATTATCATTCCGTCTTCCCTGCCGGAACCGTGGTCGTGTATGAGGCGGTCACCGGCTTTTTCCGGCAGCCGGATACCGGTAAATGGATCGCCGATGCCGAAGCGTTGATGAAAGAACTCGCTCAAATAGCTGAATAAACGGATGTCTTATTGATCGATTGGTCCGTGATACGCGGGACCGCCGCCGGCCACATAGCCGTTGCTTTCTCCGGTCGGCATTTTGCTTATCCAGAAAGCGTAGAGACTTCCCCGGGTGAGGAGGAAACGGAACCGGACAGTCAGTCCGCGCAGGGCGGCCAGATCGGCGTTTTTCCAGCGGACCGGTGTTTTGACGTGATCGCCGGAAACCGCGATGCAGTCTGCAGCGGAGAATCCTTTCAGGACTTTGCCTTCGGGATCCAGCAGTTCGACTTTCAGCGAACCGGACGGTGCATCCAGATTCACGAACAGATGACTGCCGTCGAAGGTAAGCTTGCGGGTGACGATCTCGCCGCTGTTTTCGGCATCCAGAGAAACAAAGCCGTCCCGGCGGAGGAATGCGGCTCCGGTCGCCCCGTTTTCATACATGTCCATTTTGTTCCCGGCGCCGGGCTTGCCGGCAAATCCGGTGAAATAGAAAGTGATCTTTTTCTCATCGACCGTGCAGATATTGCCCAGCGACTGAACATAGCCGAGATCCCAGCTGTTTTCTTTTTCCGGCATGATCGCGCAGCGGCGGTCGGGGCGGTGCCAGTGGAAACCGTCGCGGCTGTAGGCAAATTCCAGTCCGGTGATTTTCGGCAGTCCGGTTTTTTCGCATTCCTGATTGGATGGTCCGTAATGGAGCTGGAACATTCCCAGCATGATGCTTTCGTAGCCCACGCAGTCCACGTTGTAAAGCTG
>JAZUCR010000950.1:0-7043 GCA_045639225.1 Victivallales bacterium | reverse complement strand
TTGGTATAATCGAGGATCACGCCGTTCTGGTTGACCGTGATGTTGCGCAGCGCTTTGGCCGGCATGGCATCGGTGCGGAAGAAGAATTCCAGCGAATCGTCATCGTAAACCGCGGTGTCGCGGTCTTTGCAGACCAGCTTGGCGGTGAGAATATCCGGATCGTGGGCACGGACGCCGATGTAAAGCTTGCCGTCGTCGCGGAATCCCATTTTGAACTTGGTCTCGTAGCGCGGCGGCAGCGGCGCATTGGCAAGACGGAATTTGTATTCGGGCAGACCTTTCCAGAACGCATCATCCAATTTGCCGTCGATCACCGGCGGTTTGGCATTGGAGATCGTCAGCACGGTGTCATTGGAAAGCCTGGCATCGCGCTGATAGGCACGGGCCACTTTGACAAAGTCGTTGAAGTGTGACTGGCGGATCCAGGCGATGCGTTTGGCATAGATGGAACCGGCGGCGACTTTTTTCTCCGCCGCGGCAATGGCTGCTTCCAGCTGGTCCAGGACCTTGTCCGTGTAGATCTCTTCATAGAGTTCCTTGCCGGAGAATTTGGCAAACATCTTTTCCACATCGCCCTGCGTGGACTTGACATTTTCCCAGCGGCCGATCATCACGGTGAAGAACCGTTTCATTTCGGCTGCCGCCGGACCGTAGAACAAGTTATAATGACGGTCCAGTTCGGCATCGACGTCGACCGGAGCGCCCCACATGGCTTTCATGCTGAAATAGAACGTGAGATAATTCTGACCGAGGTCGGCGGTGGTTTTCTCCCGTTTATAAGCAGGATTGATCTTCATTTCGCGTCCGGCGAGCTGTCCGGCGAGGCCGGTGTCGTTCAGTTCGATGAAGCAGCCGCGAATCTGCGGATACGCCCGATACCACTGGTCGGCGATATGCGGCATCTGGTAGGGATATGCATCGCGATAGGGCAGATAGTAATGCCAGATCGTAACTTCTTTCGCCTTTTCGCTCCACATTTTCAACGTCTTTTCGAAGGAATCGCGGAATTTTTTGCTGCCGTAATAGAGGAAATAGGGATCGGCGCAGATCGAGACGATCACATTGTCCGGCAGTTTGAAATCCGGCGGATAATAATAGCTTTCATAAGGATTGGTGAGGACTTTTTTGTCCGGATATTTTTTCTGCACATGCTCGGCGACCTGTTTGACGAACGAGAAGACCAGATTGCTCATCTCGGCGCGCGGCTTGTTCGTGATCATTGCCTGACAGTTCTTGCAGTGGCACTGGTTCAGATTGAAGCAGTCGTCGGGCATGACATAGACGAAATATTCATCCGGATGCATATCCTTCCAGAATTTTGCCTTGCCGTTTTTGGCATAATAATCGTCGATCGCGTTGCAGTAGGCTTTCAGAAAATCGGGGTTGGTGAGGCAGTATTGCGGATATCCGGCCCAGCGGCGTTCGGCCGGTTTGGTTCCCGGACGGAATCCGCCGAATACTCGCTTGCCATCCAGCCGCAGGGCGAAAAAGTCGGGACGCGTCTCATGGTAGGGGAAATAGAAATCCTGCATCGTATGGTTGGCACTGCCGGAGCGGGTGCCGAACGCACGGACCCGGCGGTTGAACACCAGCGATTCCTTCGAGGTGAATTCGTTCCATTTGAACGGCCAGTAGCTCCGGGCGAAATAAGTGGGCTTCTGATCGATCGGCAGACCGGAAGTTTCGACTTTTTTCAGCGGCTCGAAAGCTTCGCCGAACTCGCCGGGTGTATACCAGCGCACCCCGAGGAAACGTTCGATGAATTCATAAGTGCCGAAAAGCAGACCGACATCGCTTCCTCTCCGGCCGACCGGATCATCTTTGCAGTCCGCGCCCATGATGGAAATATCTCCGGCGGGAAGTTCCGCAATGCGGAAACGTTCGGCACCATGGTATTTCCCCGGATCGAAATCGTCCGTTTTCGGCAATTCCGGATGGGCGCCGACATAGATCGCCCGGCGTCCGGCTGCTTTGGAGTTGAGGACTTTTACTTCCGTTCCGGCGACTTTTTTCAGATAGGTCTTCAATTCACCTGCCGCGTAACGGGTCGTTTTCGGGGCGTCGGTGCGAATCACGATATCATAAGCGCTCTGTCCGTTTTCAGCAATGACGGCACCGCAAAGTGTCGTCGGCAGCAGCAGAACCGCGGACCAGAAAAATACAAAAAATCCCTGTTTCATTTTAGTCCTTTCGGGGTTATGAATTGAATTGAGGATAGATCACTTTGCCGGAGCGGGCACGGAAATATAATCGATTTCCAGCGTCCGTTCGATACCGTCGCATTTCTGGGAAGAATAGATGTCCAGCGCGGTCAGTTTTGCCGGAGCAGGTTTTTCTTTTTTCTGTCCGCCGAAACCGTCTTTATTCATCTCGACCCGAAGCGTCTTCCATTCCGAGGAGGCCGGCAGACGTTTCCAGTCGCCGTAACGTTTCCCCGAAGCATCGGTGTAGGTCCAGGTCATCAGATTGTCGAGCCCCTTGACCGGTGTCCGGTAGCGGATCTCGAGAGCCGTGCCGCCCTTGAGTTCGATCGGTTTGGCAACGCCGTAAACGAAGATGCCCCGCGCTTTCGGAGCGCATTCCGGACCGAATTTGTAATAGAGGATCAGAGAACCGTCTTTATATTCTTTATGGAAAACTGCCGCTTTCTGTTTGTCATTGTCCACCCGCTGGACCACATAGCTCCTGCCATTGCTGAAATTTTCTTTCCAGCAGGCAGGGGCGGCATCCTGCGCGAGGAGAGATGCTGATGCGGAGACGGCAAACAAAAAAATGTTCAAGGTGTGTTTATTCATGATTTTTCTTCCTTATCATTTGTATCCTGTTTTCCCGAACATCTGGGAATTATACCATGGCGACGTGCATTTCGCACGAAGTCCCATTCCGGTCATGGTCTCGATGTGTCCATCTGCAAAAAGCATGTTGAGCTTGTCACCATGACGTTTCCGTCCGGCATAGTTGCCGTTGTTGGAAACTTTGAAGAATCCGTAACTTTTTTCCGGCATGGGCAGAAAATCTTCATTGCTCCATTTCGGGAGGCTGCTTGCAGTCAAGTCGGAAAAAACGGAATCGCAGATGTAGGCTTTGCCGCCGGGAGAGGAGATGTGGTGCATCTTCCAGCCTTTGGTGTAGGCCTTGCCGTCGTCCGGGTTCACTCCGCCGATATAGTATTCCATCATTCCATACTGTGGATAACGGTAATTCCAGAAACCGACTTTCGATGTGAAGGCGGGACAGGTAAAAATGCCATGCCGCTGATTGGTCGGAGTATTTTCGATTTCACTGCTCGTAAGATTCGGATTATCGTTGAACCCCAGGTAAATACGGGCATAATATGCCCAGGTCATCCGTACGTTTCCTCCCATATTTCTGTAGGTTCCGTTGATGGGGAGCGTCAGATCGTGGTTGTCCAGACTGTAATGCAGGACAGCCCTGCCGATCTCGCGCAGGTTTCCGGAGCAGGATGATAATCTTGCAGTCATGCGTGCTTTGTTCAACGCCGGCAAAAGCATACCTGCCAGGATGGCGATGATCGCTATGACGACGAGGAGCTCTATCAGGGTAAAACGACCTGTCGTTTTACGCTTCAAATATGAAATATGAGATGTGAAATAAGAGTTAGATGCAGTCGTCTTTTTCATATTGTCTTCCTTTCATTGATTTTGTTCTTCATGGAAAGTTGAATGGATGCGGTAATTTTGATAAGCTCTTCACAATCCGGATATATACTGTTAAACTGCTTTTCTGTTATGTAGCTCGATGCTCTCAACAAACGAAGCCAATAGGAAGTCTCCCTTGCCTCTTTATACGCAATGGATATTTTTGACTGAAAATCCAAATCACTTTGCGCACCGTGGGCTTCTTCAAAATTCGCTCCGATACTGGTCCCGGAACGTAATATCTGATTACTCAAAACAAACTCTTTTCTTTTGTCGGAAAGGTGCTGGTATAATTTCACTATACGCAACGCAAAGGCAAAAGATTTTTCCAAACCCGGATTTTGCTTTGCATTCATATCATATTTCATATTTCATACCTCATATTTCTGCCCAGAGGAGTTCTATCAAGGTGAATTTCCTTAATGAAGCTTTCATTTTTACTGTTCTCCTGGTTGTGTTGGAGTCTTTATTATCTGCTTCATTAATTATAACCGCATTTCTGATAAATACAAGATTTCAATCTTGCTTTATATTGTTCGATTTTGCGTTTTTTGCAGTAGAATGCAATTTCAAGATTGCTGTTTTTCAAGCGCGTCAAGGGTCTGAGTCACGGCAATGTCACCGGCATTCTGCGCGACCACATAGTCTCTGGCAAAGCAGAGCCATTCGACTTCATAACCGCCCATGGCAAAAGCGGCACGGTCCGGCAGATAACCGTAATATCCGTTCGCAATGCTGCAGAGCAGCGGATATTCGTAATTGGAATATTTGCGCAGACGCAGGGAAAACATCGAGAACATCTCGAACGGGAACGGCAGGAACACCAGCGGACCGAATGAAATGATCGTCTGTTTGGTAATCAGTTCCGGTTCCGGCGGCTGTTTCCATGCCTCAAGATCGGATTTCGCCACCTGATACATCCGGTCCGGTTCCGCCGGGATGACCGGATTTGCCGCTTCATATTCCTGCACGATCCGGGCGGCCTCCGCTTCGCTCAGGGGCAGGGCCTGCGGCAGACGCAGTTCATTGTGGCGGACTGCAAACGGCAGGTCGGAGCGGAAGTCTTTGATCTTTTCCAGGCACCGCAGGGCATCGGTCGCCGCCCGGAATCCGACCTCCATGGCGGAAGAAATCCCATCCCCGCCGCCGGCTGAATACCCGGAAACGGATTTGTATTTACACCAGCGGTTAGTTCTCGGACCGGAATCGCCGATAGCTCCGTTCACAAAGACGACCGGCGCATTATAGCGTTCCCGGATCCGCTCGCGCATGATGCCGCACCAGTCGCTGGAGTATTCCCGGTTGGCTCCCATGGATGTATTGTGCGCGCTGCAATGCACCAGGATGCCGAGGTCTTTCCCGTCCCTGACATCCAGAAAACGCACCACAGTCATATTGTCGTCATGCATCTGATACGGGTCTTCGATAAAACCGGTGACTCTCCCGTCCCGGCTGGTTCCTCGCCGGCAGACGCCGGTTTCCGTTTTGATGCTGCCGAATCCGGCGGAACATTCGCACATCTCCGCCTTAGCCCGATTCACCGCATCGGCGATGATTTTGATGGAATCCAGCGCATATTTGACTCCCTTATGCTCAGGATCGCAGGCGGTGCGTCCTTTCGAACTGCCCCGCCGGGTATGCGGTGCGGAATGGGTATGCGTGCAGCAGAAAATGATGTCTTCCGCCTGGATGCCGGAGACCGCCTGAATGCCGTTCCGGATCTCCCAAGTCATTTTTTCATCGATCGTGCACCAGTCCATGGAGATCACGGCGGCGGTCTTCGAACCGTCCCCCATCACCATGATGGACGCATAAAGCGGAGAATGAACGCCGGTCGCGATCCGTTCGGGATTCCCGTAACCGGTCAAAAAAAGTCCAGAGTCAGGAGTTACATCTGCAGCAGCGAAACCAATTTTCATGATCGGAAACCTTTTTGTTATGCAATTTAATAGTTGAAGTCAGTAATATATTATATACCCGGAGAAGTGATTTGTCAACATTTCAGATTTGTTATTTCGTATCCATTGTTGTTAATTCAGGTTTTCTTTCAAAATCAGCTTGTTTTTTCATTCAAATGCCTGTAGATTATGTTTCCATAACTGAATTTACGTTATTCGGGATGTTCAAAGGAAAAACGCAGGCAGCACGATGACCCAGAATGAACAGGAATGGTTTTCGGCATTCGACCACGGGATCAGGCGGATCATTTGCAATTATTCGGCCGGAAAACCTCGAACCGAAAACACCGATCCGGACCTTCACCAGCATCGGGAAATTCTTTTTGTCCTGCGCGGAGAAAGTGAATTTCCTCTGAATCATAAAGTATTCAAGGTCAGAGCCGGTGATGTCGTCCTGATCGACCGCTGGGTTTCCCATCGGTTCGGTTATCCCGCTTCGGACAGAAATATGCTTTATCTCTGGATCTTCCTCTTCCCGACTCATTTGAACCTGCTGGTCCATCAGGTCGATCCGTCCGGAAAAGTCAGTTATGCGGTCAAATGGGTCGAATTGGCGACCGATCTGAAATTGGTGATCGACCGTCACTGGGATGAATTCGACAAGCTGGCGCCGGAAAATGCTCTGGCGAATCTGGAGAGTTTTCTGAAACAGCCGCTGACCATGCTGCTGGATGAATTCCGGTTTTATCTTCAGATCAACGATTTGAAAGATGAAAAAAAACAGACCACGAACGAGATCGTCAATTCGATCCAGCATATCATCGAAGCCAAAAAAGGCCGTGACTGTTCACTGGCGCAGCTGGAAAAATTCACCGGGTTCAGCCGGTTTTATATTTCCCACCTGTTCCGGGATGCTTACGGTATTTCGATCGGACAATATATCAACCGGGTCCGGATGATTTTTTTCGAATCGGCCAAAAAACAGGGGCTCAACCATAAACAGATCGCGTTCGAACTCGGTTTTTCATCGAATTCCGCATTATTGATGTGGTACCGCAAGGCCAAAGAAAAAATCCTGTAGGTGCGGCAAAACCCCGCTTTCATCCCGGGTCACTTGAACAGATTGATCCCGTCCGGTTTCTTTTTTACAGTCCGGACTCCGAAATTCGCCGGCCAGAAACGCATCGCATACAGGCTCGATCTCAAGTAGATCACTTCCACGAAATCGAAGCGGTAGGGAATATGCGGTCGGCCGATCTCGCGCATGTAGGTGAATGCTGCCCGGTAGATACGGCGCTTCTGTCCCGGCCGGATCTTGCCTTTGAGCAGTCGTGCCCGTTCGGCCGTTTTCGCCCGGCGGGTCTTGATCTCGGCAAACACCAGACATAAACCGTCCCGCAGGATCAGATCGATCCCGCCTTTGGGCATCCGGTAATCCCGCAGCAGGATATCGCAGCCCCGGTTCCGATACATCCGTTCGGCGGCT
>JAZUCR010000949.1:0-2808 GCA_045639225.1 Victivallales bacterium | reverse complement strand
ACCGGCCATTTCTGGACCATGGTGACCGTGCGTTCTTCGCCATGGTCATTGACCACTTTCGCCATGGTGTCATGGATTTTGTATTTTCCGGCCGGAGCCACGGAAAGCACTTTCCAGCTGCCCTGGAAAGCGAACGGCAGCATGATGTAATGGGTGAAGATCCCTTCGGGGACGGAACCGATCCGGTCGCCGGCAACCAGCATGTCCCCGGCTTTCGCGATCGGCGTGAAATCCCATTCGGAATCCGCTTCGAGCGGGTCCATGTAAACGCCGCGCTGCAGGAAGAATCCCGATTTCTCCGCCAGTTTGTCCAGCGGATTCTGCAGTCCGTCATACACTTTTTTCAGCAGACCGGGGCCGAGTTCGGCACACAGCAGGTCATCCGTAAATTCAACGATGTCTCCGACTTTGAGACCGTCGGTGCTTTCGAACACCTGCAGGTCGGCACGCTGTCCGCGCACCCGGATCACTTCCGATTTGAGGCGCAGATCACCCAGAACGGCATAAGCCACTTCATTCTGAGTCACAGCAGTCTCAAACTCCACTGTCAGCATATTGCCGTTTACTCCGGCAATGCGTCCTTTCTTACTCTCCGGCATGAGATGGGTTCTCCTGTTTTTATCCTAAATTGTTTGTTGTCTGATCGATTGCTTTTTCGGCGCGGGCAGCGGCTTCATCCAGATTCCGCTCCGCATCCCCTGCCCTGCGGACCGCCCATTTTTCCAGGATCATCAGCTTGCAGCGGTAAATGCACAAGGCTTCGAAATTGAATGCGTGGGACCATTCCAGCCCGTCCAGGAAATTCCAGCGGGCACGGTCGAGCGCTCTTTCCCGCTCCTGCGGATCGGTGAGATTGAAAGCAGTCCTCGCCGCCGCATCGGCAGCGGAATCGAATGCCGCAAATTTCACGGTGCAGCTTTCGGGATCCTCTCCCAGCTTCGCCGCCCGGAGCCGGGCCAGCGTGTTGCGCAGACAGATCTCCCAGCGGGAATAGAGCTGCATCACCCGGGTGTCGTCCGTCCGGATATCCTTTTTGGAAGGAATGGCAGCCCGTTTGAAATTTCTTTCGAAATCGGGCAAATCCCGGGGCGCGGCTGTCAGTTCCCGCAGGAATTTCATCCGGTCCGGCGCCAGAAAGGCTTCGCACCGGCTGAGAAAATCCTCCGAACTTATCGGCGGCGGTGCATCGAACAGGAGCATCGGCAGGGATGCTTTCAATGCAAAATACTGTCTTTTCATACTGAATTCTTCTCCCTGATCGCGGACTGAAAAACGTTCGGAACGATTTCAGCCTTTGATCACCGCAGTCAGTTTCGGACCGACGAACCGGCACAGAACTTCCGCCAGGGCATCATCGCTGAAATCGAAATAAACGTCATTGTCGCGGAACGAAATCTGGAGGCCGGAATTGAACTCGGTGGTCAGCTCGATCACCGGGTTGGCTTTCAATTCCTTCATCAGTTCGGCTTTGAGCAGAGCTTCGGCCTGTTCCTGCTGCTTTTTCGGGATCAGCACTTCCAGCGATTCACCCGCATTCGCATCTTTGGCATAGGATTGCGCCATGGTCAGGATGATCTGTTTCATGACTTCAGGAGTCATGGCTTCGCCGATGCAGGAATGGGTCACGGCTTTCAATTTGGCAAGCAGATCGGCTTTCAGAGCGATCACGGCATCGCGGGCAGCCTGCCGGATCGCGGCATTGGCTTTTTCCTGTCCGGCCGCGGCTTCCGTCTGGGCTTTCTTCTGCAGTTCTTCGGCCTGGGTTTTAGCCTCGGCAATGATCCGGGCGGCTTCTTTCTTCGCCTCGCTTATGATCGTTTCTTTTTCCTGCTGAGCCTTGGCAATTCCATCCTGGTGGATCTTGTCCAGTAAACTTTGCACATCTTCGGCCATGGTCTTCCTCCTGTGTATTTTTAAAAATTATATGCTTGCATACAACGAATGAAATATACACCGGAAAAGAAAAAAAGTCAAAGGAAAAAAACAAAAAAAAAGCCGGAAAAAAGCATTGAAAACGGAAAGAAAAAAGAGGGAAAAAAGTGGCGGCTACCGGGCTTGAACCAGTGACCTGTGGATTATGATTCCATCGCTCTACCGACTGAGCTAAGCCGCCATTATGGGGTTTACTATACCGTGTTTTCCGAAAATTGCAAGCCGGGAAACGGATTTTTTTCCAAAAAAAATGAGGATTTTTTCAGATATCCAGCTTGAAAAAGAAAGGTTCGATGCTATATTAATACCATCGAAAACGATGTGCGCCCATAGCTCAGTCGGTAGAGCAAATGACTCTTAATCATTGGGTCCAAGGTTCAAGTCCTTGTGGGCGCACCATTTTTTTGCCCTGATCCAGGGGGGTTCCAGTATGATCCAGTTCAGCGTTCGATATTTTCGATATGCTGTTTCATCAGACCGAAATAATCGGCAACACAGCGGACGCGTTCGGGGATTTCCTCCGTGGAAAGGACCACCGCCTGCGAATCCTTATCCTCCGGAGCGAATCCATGCATGCCGTTCAAGGGTTTGACACCCATGTCCGAGGGAACGATCTGAATGCCGGGATCGAGCAGGAAAACCGCATCGCCGAATCTCCGGTCGGACCGGTAGATGCCGTAATGTTTCTCCTCCTCTTCCGACAGCCAGTGTCCGCAGGATTCGAAGGGTTTCACCGCTTCGCGGATCACTTTTTCCGAATCCGGAGAGATGAACGTGGCCCGGAACATGGTGGAATCGTAACAGGCACCGTAATCACGGCCGAAAACCAGCGGCGTTTTTTCGATCGCGGATTTCAAATCGACCGTACGGGTCAGC
>JAZUCR010000948.1:0-4181 GCA_045639225.1 Victivallales bacterium | reverse complement strand
AGTTGGTGATATCCACGATATTGTTGATGGGCCGGATGCCGACCGCGGTAAGGCGTTTCTGGAGCCATTCGGGACTCGGTCCGACCTTGACTCCGCGGATGACGCGGGCGGTGTAATCGGGACAGAGATCGGGAGCCTGGACCGAGACGAGCGAACTCCAGTCCTCAAACCCGGCAGGGGAGGGGAGCTGCGCATTCGGGAAGGAACGGCGGCCGCCGCAGAGCGCCCAGACATCACGCGCGACGCCCCAGTGGGACAGCCAGTCGGGGCGGTTCGGGGTGATTTCGACCGTGTAGACGGTATCTTTTTCGATATAATTCTCGAGCGGATCGCCGAGCTTCCAGTCCTGGGGCAGGATCATAAGTCCGTCATGATCTTCGCTGAGACCGAGTTCGCGTGCGGAACACATCATGCCGAAGGATTCGACGCCGCGGAGTTTGGCTTTCTTGATCACGAATTCACTGCCGTCGGCTTCCTTGAAGACAGTGCCGAGCGTGGCCAGCGGGACCACATTGCCGGCATCGCAGTTGGGAGCGCCGCAGACGATCTGGACGGGCGTGCCGGAGCCTGGATCGACCTGGCAGATTGAGAGATGATCGGAATTGGGATGTTTTTCCCGGCTGAGGATCTTGGCAACGACGACACCCGCGGGGATATTGCCGAGCGTGGCGATTTCCTCGACTTCGAGCCCGGCCATGGTCAGGATCTGAGCCAGTTCCTCAGGGGATTTCTTGAGTTCGATATAATTTTTCAGCCAGTTTAAGGAAATTTTCATGATTCAGCCTCCCGCTTAGAACTGTTTGAGAAACCGGAGATCATTGTCGGAGAAGAGCCGGAGATCGCCGATACGGTGTTTGAGCATGGTGAGGCGTTCGATGCCCATTCCGAAAGCGAAGCCCTGCCATTCGTCCGGATTGAGTCCGACGTTGCGGAGAACTTTCGGATTGACCATGCCGCAGCCGAGGATTTCCAGCCAGCCGGAATTCTTGCAGACGCGGCAGCCTTTGCCGCCGCACATCACGCAGGAGAAATCACATTCGGCACTCGGTTCGGTGAACGGGAAGAAATGGGGCCGCATCCGGATCGAAACGCCCTGGCCGAAAAATTCGACAGCGAAGGCTTCCAGGGTATTCTTGAGATCGGCCATGGAAACGTTCTTGTCCACATAGAGACCTTCGATCTGGTGGAAATGGACGCCGTGGGTGGCATCGGGGGTGTCGCGGCGGTAGCAGCGGCCCGGGGAGACGATGCGGATCGGGGGCTTGCGCGAAAGCATGGTGCGGATCTGCACTGTGCTGGTCTGAGTGCGCATGAGACGGCCGTCATCGAAATAGAAGGTGTCCTTGGGATCGCGCGAAGGATGGTCGGCCGGAGCGTTGAGTGCATCGAAACAATTGTAGACAGTCTCGATCTCGGGACCCGCTGCGGCGGTGAAGCCCATGCGGCGGAAAATGGCACAGCATTCATCGATGGTCTGATTGACGGGATGCTTGGTGCCGATGCGCCAGCGTCTGCCGGGCAGGGTGACATCGATTGCCTCGGAGACGGCGGCGCCGGACGCTTCGGCAATCCGTTCGCGGGCTTCTTCGAGCAGTTTCTGGACGGTGGTTTTTGCCTCGTTGAAGGCTTTGCCGGCGGCGGGTTTGTCTTCCTTGGCCAGTTTGCCCATCATGGGAGCCAGCGCGGTGAGTTCGCCGCTGCGTCCGATGGTTTTGTTTTTGACCGCTTCGACGTCAGCGGGACCGGCAGCCGCCTTGAGCGCCTGTTCGGCGTCGGCGGTGATGGATTTGAGTTTTGCGATGAGTTCGTCAAGCATAACAGATTTCTCCATTTTCAGAAAAAAGGAAAAAGCGGGTGACCGGTTAGGGCAACCCGCTTTCGAAAAACGCAAAAAACTGATGATGGATCAGCAGGCGGCCTTGGCTTTTTCGACCAAAGCTTTAAATGCGTCCATGTCTCTGACCGCGATGTCGGCGAGGACTTTGCGGTTGATCTGGATATCAGCCTTCTTGAGTCCGGCCATCAGCTTGCTGTAAGTGAAATCCAGCATGCGGCAGGCAGCATTGATACGGACGGTCCAGAGTCTTCTGTACTGACGTTTTTTCTGTTTGCGGCCGACATAAGCATGGGAATCGGCTTTGTCGATCGCATCATAAACGGTACGGATTCTCTTGCTGCTGGCACCGTAGAAGCCTTTGGCTCTCTGAATAGCGCGTTTACGGCGTTTTCTGGAAGGAACAGCGGATGTAACTCTCATTTTCAGTAATCTCCAATTCTAGGTTCAACTCAGCCGTAAGGCATGGCTTTGACGATACGCTTCAGGTCGGCGGACGGCATGATGCCATCACGGCGCATGTGGCGTTTTCTCTTCCCGCTTTTGCCGGTCATCAGGTGACGGCGTCCGGGCTTGTAGAACTTGAATTTACCTGTTCCCGTGCGTTTCACGCGTTTGGAAATGCACTTTCTCGTTTTCAGTTTCGGCATCGTTTTACTCCTTTATGTTGATTAGAGTTTATTTTCTGAAACGGCAGATGCCCTGGTCATGCCTGTTTCAGTGTGATCCTTTCGGATTGAAAGACATATTAATGTTTTTACCGAGAAGTTTGGCCTGACTTTCGAGGGTCCCGTTTTCCGCGAGATCCTCGGTGATCCGGTTGGCCAGATCGAATCCGATTTCGGTGCGCGCCATTTCTCTGCCTTTGAAAGTGATCGTGACTTTGAGTTTGCAGCCGTCGTTCAGGAATTCGATGCCCTGTTCGATCTTGTGCGCATAATCATGTTCGGCAATGTTGAGGCGGAATTTGATCTCTTTGACCTTCTGAGCCTGCTGGTTCTTTTTCTGGTCCTTGAGTTTCTTCTTCTGCTCGTAAAGCAGTTTTCCGAAATTCATGATCCGGCACACCGGCGGTTCACTGTTTTCCGCCACCATGACCAGATCCAATCCCGCATCCTTGGCCGCCTGACAGGCCGGCTCAAGCTTCATAACACCGAGCTGTTCCCCGTTCGGACCGATAACGAGCAGGTCCTTCCCGGCATAAACACGCATGTCACTTTTCAGCAGCTTGCTAATGATCGTACCCTCCAATTAAATTTTCATCGGATTCTGAACAGTCAGAATCTTCCACAATCCAGTAATATAGCACACTTACAGTTTGTTGTCAACATCATTTTGCAATTTTTTTGCAAATGTTTCGAGATCCATCTGTCCGAGCTGGTCTTCCCGGCGGGAGCGGACGGCAAACTGACCGGCACTCATTTCCTTTTCGCCGACGACCCCCATGAACGGGACGCGCATCAGGCGGGCTTCCTTGATCTTGGCCCCCATGCTTTCCGTACCGGTGTCGCAGGTGACACGGAATCCGCGTTTGCGGAGTTCCTTCATGGCGTTCAGACAATATTCGTTCTGATTGGCGGTAATCGGAATCAGCCGGACCTGTTCCGGAGCGAGCCACACGGGGAAGGCACCGGCGAAATGTTCGATCAGAATGCCGAAGAAACGTTCCAGAGACCCGAACAGGGCGCGGTGGACCATATACGGCTGATGGCGCTGGCCGTCTTCACCGACATAGGTGATGCCGAAACGTTCCGGCAGGTTGAAGTCGAACTGGATCGTGGAGGTCTGCCATTCGCGGCCGATCGCATCCTTGACCTTGAGGTCGATCTTGGGACCGTAGAAAGCGCCGCCGCCTTCGTCCACTTCATATTCCAGACCGCTCTTTTTGATTGCATTGACCAGGGATTTCTGGGCCTGTTCCCAGCGGGCCTGTTCGCCGACCGCCTTTTCCGGACGGGTGGAAAGATAGGCTTTGATCTCCTTGAACTGGAAAGTTTTCCAGATATGCAGGCAGAAACGCAGGACTTCTTCGATCTCGCTTTCGATCTGTTCCGGGGTGCAGATGATGTGGGCATCATCCTGCGTGAAGCCGCGGACGCGCATGAGGCCGTGCAGCACGCCGCTCTTCTCATAGCGGTAAACGGTGCCGAGTTCGGCCCAGCGGCAGGGCAGTTCACGGTAGGAACGGACGCGGGATTTGTAAATCTCGATATGGAACGGACAGTTCATCGGTTTTGCATAGTAGTCGATTTCGTCGATCTGCATGGGAGAATACATGCTCTCCTTGTAGAAACCGAGGTGACCGCTGGTTTCCCACAGATTGGCACGGCCGATATGGGGGGTATAA
>JAZUCR010000947.1:0-2419 GCA_045639225.1 Victivallales bacterium | reverse complement strand
CAGACGGCGGACCCTGGCGGGAGAAAGCAGCGATGCCAGCAGGTCCAGCGCCCGGAAATCCTGCAGGGCTACCAGAAACACCTCATGCCGGATCGAATCGTCCGGTTCGCCGTCCGGACCGGGATACACCAGAAAACCGTCGCCCGGCGGATAGAAATCGCCGCAGGACGGGTCTTTCTCGGGATCCAGCACATAGCGGGAAAGCGCTTCGAAATAGAAATTGTAGCCCCAGTGCAGAAAACCGTCCAGCTGATATTTCCAGAGCAGCACCCCGATGATGCGGTTGCGCGCCGAAGGGAAATGAATGAAGCGGTTGGCGGCCTTTTTCGTGGGCGCACAGCAGTAATAAGTCCACCGTTCGGGCAGTTTCATGCCGCGGAAGCGGTGCAGCTGCACGGTCAGCGGCACCGGAGTGTCGATCCCGCATTCCCGGCAGACCGAAGAATCGTTGATCGCATCCAGAATCCGAAATTGATTTTCCGGCAGGTGACGGCGCAGAATGCGCATCGCATTCCGGTATTTTTCCGCATGCGCGCGGCCGGGTTCGTCGGAACAATGGAACACGGTGCGGTCCGCAATGCCCAGCTGCCGCAGATGAGCGGTCAATTCCGGCAGCAGGGCGTCCAGCAGGGAGAGATATTCGGGATGATCGCCCGGCACGGTGCCGTCGAACAGCAATTTGCCGTCCGCTTCCACCGGAGGCGCGAATGCCGCCCCCCATTGCGAGAAAAAGTGACTGATCTCGAAACCGTGCAGTCCGCATTTTTCGGCCAGCGCGACAAAGCGGTCGAAACGGGAGAAATCGAAACGCCAGCGGCCGTTTTTCCGGGATATGATCAGCAGTTGAGTCAATTCCCGGCGCCGTCCCGGCATCACGTTCAGGATCAGGGAAAGGAGCGGAGTCAGGATCATAGTCATCCCGTGCGCCGCCGCATTTCTCATATACTTTTCCATGATCGACCAGTGTTCTTCACTCCACATCGGGACGTGATAAACAGCTGCCAGGCAGTCCGGGTGAAACCACTGCGTCACTTTCAGCCGCTGGGGCGGAAGCACCGGCGGAAGCACCTCCAGCCGAAAAACCGGCGAGGTAAAATATTCGGTCTTCTGGGAGAGACGGCTTTCCTCATCGCAGTCATCCGGGTGAACGGTAAAATGAAGCCGGACCGAATAGAGTCCGGGCGGACAGTCAGCCGGGATGTCGGCGGTCAGCCACAGCCCGGTCTGCCGGCGGATGATGATGCGGACGGAGTGATCCGTCAGCGGGATCAGCCGGTCGGGAAAAAGACCGCTCCGGCTGGAGATCACATCGCGGTCGCAGGGGGAAAAACCGTTGAACGCGACCGGAGTCAGACCGCACCGGCGGATGGTCACCGGACAGGGCAGATCGGTTTCCAACCGGATTTCCGCCTGACGGTTCTGCATGGAACGGGAAAACAGCATCAGCTGAAAATTGAACCGTTCGCCGCGCAGGGTCTCTCCTCGGGAACAGCCGGGGACGGGAGCGGGACCGTCCGGCAGGATCTTCGTCAGGGAACTGAACCAGGAACAGACGAGTTCCGCCTTCATATCACACCTCTTTCCTGCAGCAGTTTGTACTGTCTTTGGAAATCTTCCAGGAAATGCTGCGTGCTGCCGCCGTATTTGATCAGAGAATCCATGCCGCTTTCAAAACAGCGGAACAGCTGCGGAGTCATGATATTGTCGGAACTGCGGCGGACCGCCCGGCGCAGCATGGGTTCGACACGTTCGTAAACCGATTCCCGCATATGGAGCGGACGGAGACCGCACAGGATGGAAAAAGCGTTCATCCGGCTGAGCAGAAGCTGCTGGATCCGGGGCTGCAGAACGTATTCGATGAAATCCCAGGCCTGTTCATACCGGATGCTGCCCTGACAGATGCCCAGGACTTCCGACACCACATGGTACGGCACGTTCGGCGCGCGCGGCGGCAGGGTGAAATCGATGCAGCCGCTTTCCATGAAGCGCGGGATCTTGCTGTAATACAGTTCCATCATCGCCGCCTGTCCGTCGGCGAAGAAGTGATAACCGTAATGGACCAGATCGGAGATGGCCGGCACCAGTTTTTCCTGATACAGCTGGCGGAAAAATCCCACCTGCCGGTCCCAGCTGCGGAGATCGCTGAAATTATTGGACAGTGAAAGAACGGGGTCCAGTCCGCAATTGGTGAAAAAGTTGAGGTATGAATCGAACACCGCGGAGTACAGCAGATCGGGATGGTTCTGTTTGATTCCCCGCAGGAACGAGGCCAGATTTCTGATATTCAGACCCGCTTTCGGCAGCTGCCCCGCATACTGATTGCAGAACAGCAGCTTGGGCACCAGCGCCGGAGCGATACCGCGAAGCACGCCCGCGCCGTCGTAAAGGAACATGGAATCGTAATAGTTCTGCCGCGGCA
>JAZUCR010000946.1:0-7039 GCA_045639225.1 Victivallales bacterium | reverse complement strand
CCTTTTTTAAGAAGGGCTTGCACTTCTATTGTCTTTTTTCGCGTTTTTTCACACTGTTTTCTAATCCCATGACAGATTTTCACCGCCCCGGGGATTATTTTCTGTCTGTCAAGTTTTTTTCGCTCCTTTCGCACAACTCATAAAGCTGATTTCATATGTTTCGGCTCATCCTGTTTGTTGTGCTGCCGTTTACCTGTTTTTCTGCCGGGTCCGTCCAGACTCAGCCAGCCGGCACTCGCCGGATCGAAGTCATGAAGCATCAGCCGGTAGGGAACCGGCCGATACGGGACCCAGGCGAAATCTCTGCCCCGGAGATTGATCCGCATCGGGAATCCTTCCCGCCGGAACCCGTCCAATATCTTCAGCGGCAGACTCACCGTGGTGATCCCGTCCTTCCTGGCGATCCGGAGTTTTTCCGGACGCCGGAGCGGATAGGTATCCAGTTCGATTTTGCCGTGTTCGTCAAAGAAGATCGTGACCGCCGGCCAGAGGCGACAGGCCTGGAGCTCGATACAGAACGTTTTTCCCGCGATCCCTTCCAGCCGGAAAACCAGATTTTTATCATCATGGGAGGCGCTCCAGAACATCCCCGGACCGAAAGGCTGTTTCTCCCCGAAAGAGCCGAACGGGGCACGGGCGCAGGCTCCGGTGATTTTTCTTCCCGTGTATTCATCCACGAGCATACCGCGGAAATCGAAATTCGGAAAATCCTGGTCCAGCAATTCGCGCAAGAGTTTGACCCGCGCCCGAAGTTTTTCGGGATAGAACAGGTACCCTTCCGCTTCGGAATGATAGCCGAGACGGGAATCTCTGGCGCACAGGTCCGCCATTTTTCCGGAATTCCGGATCTCATCCTCGACAATATCCCGCATCTCCGCAAGGTGGTCGCGCCGATAATAGAGCATATCTTCCCGAAGGGAATAGAACGAGAGGACATTGACCGTGCTTCTGATCTGCAGGCCGATGGCTTCCGCCAGACCGAGGTCGGCGGAACGGTCCGGATCGTCGGCATACCGGCCGGCCAGCGGACGCAGCAGTTCCAGCCCTTGATCCCAGAAGTGCGCCATTTCCCGGCAAAGTTCCAGGGCTTCCGGGAGCGTATGCTGGTAGACAAGACAATCGCCGATGCGGTCGCCGCTGGTCAGAGGATAGTTATCCAGCAGCCAGCTCTTCGCCAGAGGCCGGTCGACGGGGATCAGATGCAGCGGCCAGACGATCGAATGATGGAGCGGGCCGTACCATCCGAAAGCGATATTGGCCGGGAATTTTTCATATCCGCGGGAGAAGCATTCCCAGGCGGCGGCGACCCGTTCCGCATCGGAATGCCAGTCGGGACGCGCCAGATCGGCCAGGAATTGTTTCCGGCTGGCGGGGAACGGCAGGAAAGAAAGTTCCCCGGCGGCTTTGTTCATCAGACCCGGATAGTTCCCGAAATACCAGCACTGCATCACGGAACGTACATGCAGATCTTTCATTGCGGCATATTTCCGGTAGAGATGGAGCGGGACCGGAATGAACGGGACCGAGGCGTCTTCATGCGAACATCCCACCTGAATCTTCGCCGCCGGACTGGCAGCATGCGACGCCGCTTCCCGGAACAGTTTCGAGGGTCCGGCAAAGGCCAGGGAATAATCGAACACATTCCGGCTCCGTCCGAACTGTTTTGCCACCCCGCCGGATTCGAAATTGAACATCAGGGAGGCTCCATCGGGCCACTGGGAAACCGCGTCGAGCAGCCGATGGCAGAACGGCGAACCGTCCCGCTGTCCCGGTGCATAGAACCAGCCGATGTATTCGGCGTCCGGATTGATTTGCTTCATCGGCCGGAAAAAATGTTCCGCGAGCTTTGCCGCCGCTGCGGGGATGGCCTCTTTCCGGCACGCCTCCGGACACGGTCCGTTTTTCCGCTGTCCGGCAAAACAACGGCTGATCCGATAGCTGAGACAAGACCCCTGATCTTCATCGAGCATGATATTGATCATCCCGCCCAGTTTCGGCACTGCCCGGAACAGCCTCGTGACCGATTCTTCGATATATTGTCCGCAGAGCGGGGAATGATCGCAGAAACAGCGGTAATCTTCATGCGGTTCCGCCACCAGTTCCGGATATGCACGGGCTTCGCTCTCGGGAACGGCAAAAGCCGCATCCCCCCACAGCCGCGGTTCGCACACGTAGACAAAGATCCGGATCCCGTACCGGGCGCAGCGGTCCACCGTTTCCCGCAGTTTGGCAAAGCGTTTTTCCGCATCTTTTCCCCGCCCGGGAAACAGGGAAGACGGCAAATCCCTGAAATACATCGTCAGCCACAGCCCGTTGACTCCCTCATGGGCGAGGCGGTCGAGATAGGCTTCCGGATAATAATTGACATCATTGGTCAATTCGTCGACCCCGAACGGCGGACGGCAGGTCGGGCCGAAAAAACACCGGGAGATCCGGTTCCGGACGAACGGTTTGCGCTTCCATTTTCCGAGGGTGATGCTTTTCGTTCCGGTCTCGCGGATGCGGTCCTCCAGGAAATAGACTGCGCGGCGGAATCCATCGCTGTCCGCAGCTTCGATCACCGTGCCTTTTTTCCGGACGTTCACGGAATATTCTTCGTGCGCGAAAGAGGGATCGCAAATGAACCGGACCGGATATTTGCCGCCGACCGGTGTTCCCATGGTTTTCAGCAGGCGGCGGAGGGAATCCAGCGCGGTTTCGGGGAATTCCCCTTTCATGCCGTCAAGCTGAAAGGACAGCGCGGCTCCGCCGGACAGGGACGCGGTCCCTTTTGCAGGCGTGGCCCCGTCCGAAGGCACAGAAAAACGGACCGGAGTCCGGAGATCATCCAGAAAAGTCATATACGGCCGACCAGGCCGTTTCAGATGTGAATAACTGTCCAGATGTTTCGGGTCCATGCGGTTGCCTCAGTTTTTCCGGATGATGGAATTTTTACGGAATTGGATTTCGATCGTCTCCCGGCATTCCGTCCGTTTGCCGGATGCGGTTTCGAAGAGCAGTTCCACAGTCTTTTTGTAACAGGGGTCCAGCGATCCTGTGGCAGGCTGGAATCCGGCAAAGATCGGGTCGTCGTCGCCGCCGTGCAGGGTAACATCCAGTCCGGCATTCCGGATCAGATTGCGCAGATAAACGGCATGGACCGCATCATGGACGAAAAGAAAATCCGGTTTTTGCGGCAGGATCATTCCGCGCATCGCGTCCGCGCAGCATTCCGCGATATCCGGCTTTTCCTCATAATGAAAGAGCAGCTGCTCGTCGACTTTGATCCCGCAGGACTCAAGTGCGAGGCTGAATTCCCGGTGGAGCTGGCGTTCCGATGCCCATATCGGACTGCCGCAGACCAGTCCGAAACGGCGGTATCCGGATTTGACCGCGGCGGAGAGCATGTTGTGCAAAGCCTTTTCCCGGGTCGTCGCCACATATTTTTCAGCCACGAATTCCGGTTTTTCCAGAAAGATGACCTGGTCCTCACCGGCAAAAATCTCTTCGATCTCCTTGAGCATGCCGGGATAGTCGTGCGCACAGCAGATGACGCTGTTTGCCCCATAGCTTTTGAGCATGGAGTAACTCCGGGCGATTTGGCGGGGGTTGTCATGCGAAAAACAGGTCTGGAGCTGATAGTCGTTCCGGGCACAGAGATCTTCGAGTTCGATCAGCAGCCGCATATCGCGGTAATGGGTATGGGAATCCAGAATCACTCCGATCAGACGGGAATTGCCGCCAGCCAGGATGGCGCCGGCCATATTCCGCCGGTAACCGAGTTTTTTGGCTGCATCCAGAATACGCTGACGGGCTTTGGCGCCGACCCGGATGGAACCGCCCGTGCCGATCAACACCTTTCCTGCCGCCGAACGGCATACTCCCGCCAGTTCCGCCACATCCTGCAAAGTTACCTGTTTTTCCTTATCTGACATGTATAAATCCCCATGATGTTACGTGTTATCATAATCGAAAATTTAACCGTCATGGAACAAAAATCAAGAGCAGAATCAAAAATTTTATTGTTTTTTTATCGTTTTTGATTGGAGTGTTCAGGTTCTCAAAGACAAAGACTTACGGTTTCTCGACCTTTTCGGGGCCAGGCTGCTCTGGCTGGACAAGTCTTCCGACATGGTACTGTCAGTTCCGGCGCTTGCGCGGATTTGCCCGTAAAACGGCGCTGTGGCGCGATGCGTTGCCGCTGGGCGTTGACCTGCCGCACCTTCTGCACAACTTCGAACAGGCGCGGTCTGCCGGGGATTCCGCAGGCTTTCAGCGAGGGAGAGACGGCGAGGCAGATCGTCTTGTCCGTCCGGGACTGGTCCGCCACGACAAGATTGGTCGTGAGCGGGTCGAGCTGCCGGTCGGCGCACTCCACCGAGGCGTAAAAGGATTTCAAATCAATGGCGATGTAGGCGCGGGATGGCATCGTGAATCATTCGTCCTCTTCCTCTTCGTCATAATCCGGATACTGCTCCGGAATTTTCCCGGTGATTTTGAGGACCTTGGGATATTTTACCTTCGGGTCGAGCGCGGTTACCTTTTTGACGGAGATGTCATGCTCCCACTCATCGCCGTAATCGAAGAGATAATACGCTCCCGAGTCGGGGGAAAGGTGATGCCCGACATAGCATTCGTTGGAGAGCATTTCATCATCGTCGATATCCTCTTCATCCCGCACGGCGGTGCAGCCGTCTTCGCATTCGAAGCGGTAGAGGTGGTCATCCTCCCGGTTGAACAGCGGATTCAGGAAATCGTGAAGCTCCTCGAAGGTGCAGTCCTCCCGGACAAGCACATCCGCCGAACACCGGTATCCCCGCAACTCAACGTGGAGCTGCAGCGCATGAAGGTCGTTTTCATCGAAATCGTATTCTTCCTCTGCGTCCGAGTCTTCATCGTGAGGCCCCTGCGGTCCGGGTTCGCCTTGGATTCCCTGCGGACCCTGCGGTCCAGTTTCTCCGGTGTCGCCTTTTTCGCCGCGCTCTCCCTGAAGACCACGCGGACCTTGAAAAGGAACGGCGTTCGACCAGTCCCCATGAGCTCCGGATAATTTCAGGTAAACACACCCGGAATCCGTGTCAAAGAAACCGAAGTTCGCCGCCTCATCATCATACTGCGAAAGGTTCTCCAGCGGTCCGGAAGCATCAATTCGGAAAGCTGCTCCCGTTTCCCCTCGTTCACCCTGCGGTCCTTGCGGACCCTGAGGTCCGGGTTCTCCCTGCAGTCCTTGGCTTCCCTGTGGGCCGGGTTCTCCCCGTTCGCCTTGCGGACCGGGTTCGCCGGGTTCTCCCTGGATTCCCTGGGGTCCCTGCGGTCCGGCATCGCCGGTGTCTCCTTTCTGACCCTGCGGACCCTGAAAAGGAATCGCATTCGACCAGTCGGCCTGAGCTCCGGAAAATTTCAGGTAAACACATCCGGAATTCGTATCCAGAAATCCGAAGTTCGCCGTCTCATCATCATACTGTGAGAGGTTTTCCAGCGGTCCGGCCGCATCGATCCGGAAAGCGGCTCCCGGTTCGCCACGTTGCCCCTGCGGACCTTGAGGGCCTTGCGGTCCGGGTTCCCCCTGCGGTCCCTGGATTCCCTGAGGGCCGGTCTCGCCGCGTTCGCCTTGAGGACCGGGTTCTCCCTGATCGCCCTTCGGACCCGGCTCGCCTTGAATCCCCTGCGGTCCCGGTTCGCCGGGCTCACCTTGCGGACCGGTCTCGCCGCATTCGCCTTGAATTCCCTGCGGGCCCTGAGGACCGGGTTCTCCCTGATCGCCCTTTTCGCCGCGCTCGCCTTTTGGGAAATGCATCGGCTGCGACCATTCCCCGGTGGTCAGCGCATTCCGGAACCGCCAGTAACCGTCCGCATCGTTCTGACTGGAATGCCAGTTCACGGCGTCTTCGCTGAACTGGACCGCGTATCCGGCATTCATGAGCGCATAGACCTGCGTCCGGGAGATGGCATCGCCCTCGACCGGAACCGGAGTTCCCGTGCCGCCGCGCCGGTTGTGGACATCCAGCCCGAACTGCATGATAACACACGGAGCGGTCTCGCCGTTAGCGATGCCGATCAATTCGGCACCCAGCGAAACCATCTCCTGTGCCCCGATGGCCGTGGCTAATTCCTCCGTATTGGTTTCATCGAGGACAATGTGAATCTCGTTGTTTACGACCGTGATGTTGCTGGAGGCCAGCTGCGGCGTCCGTTCCGGCTGCCACACGTTTGACACCACGAACCGCCAAGTTTTATTTGACAGTTCCTCGGCGGGATACGCCGTCCCGGTCGAGGTCAGGATCTTTACGACCAGCTCAATCGGCATTCCCCGGAACAGCATCGGAAAGACCGTGGTCTCCTTCTTCGAGTCATCAACCAGGGTTGTGGAGAGCTTATTAAGAACAAGAGTCGCGTTGATCCGTTCCATGCTTGCTCCTTTCCATCAGTTTTATCGCATCGATCACCATCTTGCCGGTGATCGCCTTTGAGCATTCGAATTTGTCCGAAGCCTTTTCCCTGCGCGGACACCACAAAAAATTGAAGTGGTCAAACTCAATTCTGGTATCGTTCCAGCACCCGTGGCAGACAGTCCGGTTCCGCACCCGATACGGCGTATAAAACTCGTTGATGGGATCGGTGAAACCGGAAATCAGCACGACCGGCACACGGCAGCACCACGCAAGCCACGAGAGTCCTGAACTCAGCCCGATGAAGAAGTTCGCGTCCTTGATGAGGTCGATTCTGTCCTGGAGCGGCAGATCGCCGGTGAAGTCCTCCGCCCCGTAAGGGATGTGGTTCCACGTATAATCGCAGCCATATTCGGTCATCCGGTCCACGCAGAGCACCCGGTATCCCTGGGATTTCAGGTAAGAAACCACCTCGCGCCACCCGTAGGGATTGTTCCAGTATTTGCACTGCGAGCTGGCCTGCGCCGCGATGCACACATACTTCTCCTTGATCTTCCTCTCCGCCGACAGATCCACGCGGGGCGGTTCATCGGGAAGATCGTCCATGCCCAGAATCGCCCCTGCCGTCCGGTGCAGTCCGGTCTGGCGGAAATCAATGGGCTGGTGATCGA
>JAZUCR010000945.1:0-2017 GCA_045639225.1 Victivallales bacterium | reverse complement strand
GATCTTGCGGTTCTTGTCTATTCTTACGTAGAACACATCGCTGGAATCGGTTTCGTATTCGAGCCATGCGCCGCGATAGGGGATTACGGTTGCTGTGAAGATCTTCTTGCCGGACTTGTCGATTGTTGAATCGTAGTAGATGCCGGGGGAGCGGACGATCTGGGAAACGATAACACGTTCCGCACCGTTGATAACGAAAGTACCCTTTTCGGTCATCAGCGGGAAGTCGCCCATGAAGATGGAAGACTGCTTGACTTCGCCGGTGAGCTTGTTCGAGAGACGAACGTCCACCTTGAGAGGAGCCGCGTAGTTTACATCGCGTTCCTTGCATTCTTCAACGGGATATTTCGGCTTTGAGTCAAGGGAGTAACCGACGAAATCTATGAAAAGGTTTCCGGAGTAGTCGGTTATAGGGGATACGTCCTCGAGAACTTCCATAAGTCCTTTTTCGAGGAACCAGTTGAATGATTCCTTCTGCACCTCGATGAGGCTCGGCATTTCGATCGGCTCATCGATTTTGGAGAAACTCATTCGTATGTTTTTTCCTACCTTTTGAGGTTTGACCATCGAGCTATCACTCCATTCTAAAAACTTGTGCCCCGAAGAGCTCCTGTTTGTTCACTTTGCTATATATAATATAATGAACAAATTTCAGCAAAACTTCGTTTGGGCGAAGCTATATCAGTATACGATTTTATCACGAATGTCGCGCGAAGTCAAGAGTTTTTTTGAATTGTCAAGAGAAAATACACGAATTTACAACTCAACCAAAATAAGTTTACAATAAATTTAAATGTAAACATTGTGTAAATATCTTCAGAAAATCCAAAAAAAACAGAAAAATATTTTCGCAAAAACTATTGCATCCGCGAATAAAGTGTGGTATAATGACTCTCGTGTGTGCATAATGTTTTTTTGCCGCACGATATCAACAAGGCAGTCCTCTGCGACGCTCCGCACGAATGCTTTGAATTTTGAAAGGAGTCGATTCCAATGAACAAACTCGACGCTTTTTCCAGAGAGCAGCTGAAGGAAAACGCACCTTCCTTCAACATCGGTGACACCATCCGTGTTCACAACCTCATCAAAGAAGGTAACCGCGAAAGAATCCAGATGTTCGAAGGTACCGTTATCGCTAAGCATGGCGGCGGCATCTCCGAAACCTTCACCGTTCGTCGTGTTGCATACGGCTGCGGCGTTGAAAAGACCTTCCCCCTCCACTCTCCTCACGTAGCAAAGGTTGAAGTTATCCGTCAGGGTAAGGTTCGCCGTGCTAAGCTGTACTATCTCCGTGACAGAGTTGGTAAGGCATCCAAGGTTAAGGAACTTATCTAAGTTTTACTGCACGCAAAACAATAAAAAGAAGCTTGATTTTCGGATCAGGCTTCTTTTTTTGCTTTTATTCCGGCGTTACGCTCTCCGTATTCACATGATTGTGGACATATTCGCCTACGACGCAGATCGGCTTGGACAAAACAAACGCCGCCGCAAGGACGAGGTAAGCCGCCATCCCGAAGTGAGCGCACATCTTATAGCCGTCGCAGCCCCATCTGGCGCCGAACACATGCTCGATGATCTTATTTTCCAGAAGCATCAGCAGAAGTTCGTTCAAGACAGGCAGCGCCAGTCCGGTTTTCTCGAGAATGACATCCTTCGTCGTCGGGCGGCACGGATCCAGTGTCATAATCAGCCGCAATGCCTCCGGCCTCGCCAGCGCTGCGAGAAGTGCCGTTTCGCGCTCACTGAGATTGTTCAGCTTATCGCGCAGATCCGTCCGCACCACCGCGACCACGCCATCATCGTCCCAGATTTTCAGCCCGAAATCGCTCATACAGCGCATATTTCCGATTTCCTTGTCACGGCGCGCCATCTCGCGGTCTCCGGATTCGATGAAGTAAATTCCCTTCCACAGCTTCAGGAGCTTTTCGCCGAGATCCACATGCCCCGCATCGCGTTCGGAAGCTGTCGCCCAGATAAATTCATCGGCAAGCTGTTCGATTTTTGCGGCAACGGCATC
>JAZUCR010000944.1:0-2422 GCA_045639225.1 Victivallales bacterium | reverse complement strand
AAACAGGAAGAGACTGGTTACAGTCATTACAAGACATACCTGACAAAAGGAATTGAAATGATCGATTCCATGAGCCAAAGGCACAGAAAGGTGATGCAGACAAGGATGGACTTCAGATACCCACAGGAGATGGAGACCGATGGAAGCAACAAAGACTTCTCAAAAGCATTGCAGGGATTATCGAAAGAACTGAATAAAGATGGATATGATCCACAGTACCTCGGACGCAGAGAACAGAACGACCAACCTCATCAGTATTACCATCTTAATCTGCTCATTCAAAAAGCAAAGAGGATCTCATCTTTTTTCGTTTTTTTTTATGAAGATTCCGGCAAAGTTATTTACCCTTCATATTCTCGAATTTGACCGAAACGCTGGCGACGGGGAAAATGACTTTCACCCGCTCCTGCTGCAGGTCTGCGTATAGGCCGCCGAGCGGTCTCTGTGAGATGATCCGGCAGACTACATCCCCGGCAAGATACAGTTCAAAAAGCCGAAATGTCGAATCCACATGGACTTCCAGTATCGAATACCACGGGATCAGACGCTCGCTTACTCCATCGGAGATCCGCAGACGCGGCATCGGACAACGGCTTCGAAGCCAGCATTCACCAAAAGATTTGGTTTTCAAATCTGTTGCATCACTGGCCGCGGTCAGTTCTTCAAATATCAATTCCTCTGGGAGATTCGCGTTTACGCTTTTCAGCGAGCGCCACGAGTTTAGCGCGTCTATCATCTTTTTCATTTCGGGACTGTTCTGTTCCGTTTCCTGCGGGTTCTGGTTTTGGCTGTTCATGTTCGTTCCTTGATTGTTCATGTTCTGATTGTTCATATTTTTGCTCCTCATGTTGGGGTTTTACTGGTTCAGGGACAATGGGCTGGGGCTCGACAGTAACCTGTTTGGACTGCTCTGCGGTTGTCCGTTCAGCATTGGTGCCGGAAGTGTTTTCTGACTGTCCGGCGTTTTTCTGGGCAAGTTTCCGGTAAGTTTGTTCGGATAGTTCGGCTGCAATGGCAAACGGATCTCTAAGATCCGGAGTGTCAAGTTTTGATTTACTGTCTGTTCCCGCGGAAATGGATTGTCCAAACTCGGATTTATTGGTATCCGAGCGTGATTTCCTGCTGTCGAAGTCATGATTTGCGTATTTTTCCGATTGACTGGGAAGCCACCCATCGGAAATCTGCGAGGCTTCAGGCTGCGGGTTGGCTCTGACCTGCTTGGGCTGCTCTGGAGTTGTCTGTTCGGCTGCGTTGTTGGAGGTATTTCCTGCCTGTCCGGCGTTTTCCTGGGCAAGTTTCCGGTAAGCTCGTTCGGATAGTTCGTTTGCAATGGCAAACGGATCTCTATCTCCTTGGGTGCTAAGTTTTGATCCCCAGCCTGTTCCGGTGGAGATGGATTTTTCAGCCTCGGATTTATCGGCTGTGGAACGTGTTTTACCAGTGTCGGAGTCATTGCTTGCGGATTTATCCCATTGACTGGGAAGCCATCCATCGGAAATTTGCGGAGGCTCTGGCTGGGACTGGACACTGACTGTTTTTTTCTGTTCGGCGGTTGTCCGTTCGGCATCGGCGCCGGATGGTTCCCTCTGTTTTCCAGCCGCTCGTTCGGCGGCGGCCCGTTCAGCGGCGGCAATTCGATCCGCCATAGCTTTTTGACAGTCTTCAAATCGCAGTGAGCGTGATTCATCACTTGTTCCAGTGGAAATGGATTGTCCAACGTCGGATTTATCGGCATCCGAGTGTGTTTTCCTGCTGTCGAAGTCATGATTTGCGTATTTTTCCCATTGACTGGGGAACCAGCCATCGGAAATTTGCGGAGCTTCCGGCTGAGGTTTGGCTCTGACCGGTTTGTGCTGCTCTGCGGCGGCCCGTTCGGCTTTTGCCCGTTCGGCTTCGGCCCGTTTCTGTTCTTCTGCAAGACGCTCCCGTTCGGCATCTGCCAGTTTGATGATGGCAGCACATTTTCCCCGGAACTGCTTCCGGATTTGTTCTCTTCGTTCATGATCTTTTTTCCTTATATTATGGTTGAAAACGTGATACATCGCACGCTGGATGTATCCGGCTATAATCTCCTGTGCTTTCCTCATTTGTTCATGCACCCGGTCCATGAATTGACGCAGACGCGACCCGATCAGTTCATCCGGAGGCGGCGGCAATACCGGCGCTTTCCAAGGCGGAATACCGCCCGAAATATCCATGACCAGCTTGCGTTCCGTGGGAATTTTGACCAGACGGTCTTTGAAAAATTCTTTCTCCGGGACATGGAGCGACAAATCTTTACGACCGCGCGAACACGCCACATAAGACGCCTGGCCGGACATCTTCTCCGCCGCGACCACCACGTTTTTGGAGGTCATTCCCTGCGAGGAATGCGATGTTATCACCCAGCCGTATTTAAGCCCGCGGAAGTTTTCCGGCAGCC
>JAZUCR010000943.1:0-3299 GCA_045639225.1 Victivallales bacterium | reverse complement strand
TCTTCCTAAGACCGCTTGGCCTCCGACTTGTCTGCTCGAAGAACCGGACACGCCGGAACGTGAACTGCGGCTGTGGCATGCAACACTGGGATTTTTCATGGAAATTTCTCTGTTGGATTTTTCTGCTGTCCCCGATCCGGATTACCTGCGGCTGCTGCCGGCGCTCCAGCATCTGGGAAATGATCCGCTTGCCGTGAGACAGGCGGCGGAATACTGTCATCTCAGTGAAAGCCGGTTCGCACATCTTTTCCGCCGGGTCTTCGGCATGCCGTTCGCCCAATATGAAAGACTCTACCGGCTGCGGTGCGCCGCGGACGAAATGCAGCGGCTCCATGCCGGACTGAAGGAAACCGCCGAACGCTGGGGCTTCGTCGATAAAAGCCATCTCTCCAAAGCCTTCCGGAAATACGGTGTCCTCCCGGTCAAACCGAAGGTCTTATGATGGAATGGGAAAAATATTGTCTCCGGGCTGACATTCGAATTTCCGGTTCCGGAAACGGACCGACAGCGGGGCGCCGCAGCGGACCAGAAGCTTGCCGTTCTCCCGAATCAGATCGATCCGGTCGCCGCCGAAATTCAGATTCCGGATCCCGAGCCGTCCTTCGGCTGTCCCCGGATTCCAGGCCAGACTGCGGGCATCCGAATCGAAACCGCTGATGCCGATGATGTTTTCGATCAGCAGGGAGATCGGTCCCAGCGCGGACCAGCCGCAGAAGTCTTTGCGGACCACCAGTTTCTTCTTGTTGTCTGCCGGTTTGAACTCCGTCGGGGAGTAACATTCCCAGATCGTGTGCGGATCATATTCCTTCCAGGTCCGGACCATGTGCCGAAGCAGTTCCAGCGAAAGCCGGGCGGCCTGTTCGTATTCTCCGTATTGTTCCAGCGCTTTGACCGACATATATGCGGTCGGCAGCCAGACCGCGCCGCGCCAGTAGGCTCCGGTCCGTTCGAAATCCGGATCATCCCGCGATACGCTCGGGAACGGGATCAGTGCGCCGAGTTTCTCCGGATCGACCAGCAGCGCGAACTGCCGCCGGCGCTGTTCCGGCGTCGCGCAATCCGCCAGGATCGGCCAGAAAGACGCGGGAGTAAGCACCCGGCAGAAGCCGCGGCCGTCGCGGTAACGGTCCAGAAAAGCACCCGTTTCTTCGTCCCAGTAATGCTGGAGCAGCTCTTTTTTACATTCGAATTCGGTCCGGAAACGCTGCACGGTCCCGTTTTCGTGCAGAACATCCGCGATCTTTGCGATGTAACGGGCGGACAATGCCTGCTGAGCCAGAGCATCCACCCACCAGATCGAAGCATAGTCGTCCCGTCCGCGCGGCGTGTTGTCCATGCCCGAAGGACAGCCGGACCAGCAGTAGCCTTCCGGTTCCCTTTTCCAGGTCATCAGCGGAGGCGGATCGTCCGCATGAGCCGCGGGATCCAGATTCTCCAGAAAGTCATAATGCGCGGTCAGCTTCGGCAGGACCTCTGCGAGCCGTTCCCGGTCCGAATCCATCTGGTAATACATCCATTCGATCCAGGCAAACAGAGGAGGATTATCGCGGTGATGGATGCGGATCGGCGCATCGGTCCGATTCTGCAGAGCATACAGGTTATCGAGCGTGGCCCGGCCGGGGAATGAGTTCAGCGCATACCGGCAGAACATCCCCATGAAACAGCTGTCCCAGATCCAGACCCGGTCGATGCCGCAGCCTTCGGACATATACGGCGAAAACGGCATCTGTTCCGATTCGTAAACATGTTCCCAGGCCAATTTCCAGGCCAGATGGTAAAATTCGGGAAAATCCGGTTCCGCCTCGATGATCACTTCCGGCAGATCGGTTTCGGGAAACGGTTTTTCCGTCGGACGGAACAGCGGATTGCTCATCACAGATTCTCCTTTTTGGATTTTATTTACGATTTACGGAACGGGGAATGCGCAATATAGAACGGCTGACTCATGGCGCGTCTGATGATCCAGATGGAAACGGGGATCAGCAGGAGCATCAGAATGGCCGCGGCGTAAAATGCGGAGCGGACATCCTTGCAGATGAACACGACCCAGCCGGCAAAGAAGGAAGCGATCATGCTGCCGACATTGTGTGCAGTGCTCCGGTAACCGAAAACCGCTCCGCGTTTCCGTTTCGGCGTGGTGTTCGACATCAGCTTCATGAGCACCGCGCTCGATCCGCCGAACACGAAAAACATCACCGTGCGGCTGATCCCGAAGACCCACAGATTGGTGGCCCACGCCTGCAGGAACAAGGTGAGACAGGTGATCGCCATCACAGGGATCAGCAGCTGCAGCGGTCTGATCCGGTCGGAAAAATAACCGATGATGATGCCCGAAAGCATGGACCCGACTGAAACGAACGCGCTGATGATCCCCGTCCAGAACGCCGCGGTTTTCAGCCCGATGATCTGTTCCACCAGCATGGCGATATACGGGGTCTCGAAACTGCGGGCAAAACCGAACAGCAGAGTCAGCAGCATCAGCAGCCAGACGCCGATCGTGAACCCGGGCAGGACGGAATGCCGGTAACGGTGGATCTTCTTTGCCTGCACCGAGGCATGCACCTTCCGTTCGGGGATATAATCGTCTTTCGCGAACAGAACGAAGATCCCGGCCAGGAAATACAGGATGCCGCAGAACCAGAAGGTCTTTTCATAACCGTAGAAACTGACGATCAGACCGCCGACCACGTTGCCGAGCATGCTGCCGGTCCAGAACGCCGCAGTCAGCATTCCGAGCGCGAATCCCTGCTTGTCCTCGGGCGTGTTCTTGACCAGCAGAGTCTGCGAAGCGGCAGTGGTGCCCGCGCAAGCCGCGGTAATGAAACGCAGCGCGATCAGCATCCAGACATGCGTGGCATAGGCCATCATCGGGAAAAATATGGCGGTCAGGAAGGTGCCGCGCAACAGCATCGGTTTCACCCCGAAACGGTCGGAAAGGCTGCCCCAGATCGGATTGAACACCCCGTAGGCAAACATCCCGAAAAAGTAGAACATGGACATATACAATCCGCGTTCGCCTTCATCGACGATCCCGAAATGTTCTTTCAGATACAGCGGGATAAATGGGATCGCGGCGGCAAAACCCGCCATGACCAGGACTTGCGACAGCGACATCATCGCCACGTTTCTTTTCCAGTGTTTGGTGCTTTCCAGCAGCATTTTCTCGTTCTTCTTTCCTCTGATTCCGTTTTTTTTACGAAAAACTGTTCGATTATTTCAAAATCGGCTTGATTTTTGATTTCTCCAGTGTAAATTAAAAGCGAAACTGGTGCATACTCGATCATCCCCGCAAGAGCGTG
>JAZUCR010000942.1:0-2295 GCA_045639225.1 Victivallales bacterium | reverse complement strand
CGCCGCCCCCGCCGCCGAAACCGGCGCCGCGCCCCTGGTGGAGATTCTGGTAATTCGAATTTCCGGTCTGTTTTCAGGATCCAACTGAAAACAGACCTTTTTATTTGGATCGAATTCCAGGCCGGCGGTTTCCGAACCGGTCTGGAACATGACCATGACGAGTCATCCGCAACGTCCGTCAAATCCGTTTGAACTCCGCTGCTGAGTTCCGCAATACGTTCTCAATGCGGCCGTGCCGCTTCCCGCCGAGCCGGATTTCCATGACCCGGCCTTCAAAAAAACGTTTTTTTCCTTTTTTTTCGATATCGGACAATAGATGTCCGTTCTCTGCAACGTTCAATACTGTGAAAAGGTGAGATTCCCGGAATTTGCCGAGAGAGGATATTTTGTCTGCGCGTCTCTTTCCGGACCATATATTTTTTTCAAATGGTCATATAAGCCGGAGGAACCCGCAGTTGAAACATAATAAAAAAAACAAAAAAATCGGAAAAAATGTGAAAAATATGTAAAGTCGGATCGTATTTTTTTTGCAAGATGGGAGAATGGGATCCTCCTCGGAACAGGATATCGGGGAGATTATTTACAGTTTTTTTACCAGCAACATAAAAAAATGGAGGTTTTATCATGGTCGCATTGAGAACAGATGACAAAATTTACGACAGGAACAATTACCGCGAGCTGATCGACCGTTTCGACTACGAAACAGTCGGTCTCGGCGAACTCGAACCGATCATCGAGAACAATGCCGTCAAGCGAGTCAGGATCGGCAGCGAATCCTTTACCGCGTCGAAACGGTTCATGCGCACGCTGATGACGTTGTTCGGTTTTTCGGAAAACCTGTTTCAGTATTTTTCACCCGAAGAACTGATCGGCAGGATCCTGGAACGCCGTCAGGACACGGAAATACGGATCTGCATCGACCGCAAGAATAATCTGATGCAGGGGGTCATCCGACCGGAAGAGTCGGGAATGCCGCTGGGTCTGGTCTGCCGGACGCTGACCGATGACAAACGTTTCAGCAGAATGACCTACAGTCCCGAAAGCGCCAGCATCGAAGCCGAGCTGAAACTGCCCAATGACTGGGTTATTCCCTCGGACAGTCCTTACGGAACTTTCCTCAATATCAGATATCCGGTCGACGATGTGTCCGTGCCGATGATCTCCCTCGGCATTGTCCGCCAGGTCTGCTCCAACGGACTGGTCGCCCGGAGAAGATGTTTCGAAACCGCCCTGATCGTGGAAAAAAATCAGGGCACGCATCTGCGCCAGCTTCTGGGCAGCTTCAACAACCGGAACGGATTCGACGCCTTGCGCGAACGTCTTCGGGTCGCCCAGGAGACCAAGGCCAGCGTCAATGAATACCTGGCTGCCGTCAATGCCGTTCAGAAATGTGTAGACAACTACGAACCGGTGGTCAACCGGATGGACGCCGTGGCAGGCATGCCGGAAGAGGTTTACGGCCATACCCGTCTGGATACGATCCGCGCCCGTTACCGCAAGGAACTGCCCGTGGCGGCCAGCATCATGGATCTGATCAATATCCTGACCGAACTGGCCACACATTACGAGGTGAAAAACAAAGACTATCTCTACACCTTCGTCACCGGCATGCTGGCGGCGGAATTCGATCTGGAGGAGATCGTTTCCAACCGGAAATCCGCCCGCTCGTTTTACCTGAACGGGGTGGCCGCATGATCATCGAGGACAGACCATATCAGCGTCAATGCGTTGATGCCGTGATGGAACATTTCCGGAACGGCACCAAAGCGGTCATGCTCGAATCGCCGGTCGGGTCCGGCAAAACCATCATGGGCCTGATGATCGCCGATCTGCTGCAGAAGATGACCCCGGGGAAAAAGCTTTCCTGCGCCTGGGTCGCTCCGCGCCACACCCTGCTCGACCAGCTGGCGGAGGCGAACCGCAATTTCAGGCTGTCCGTCACGCCCGTTTCCATGTTCGCACGCACGGCCAGACATTACGACATCGTGGTATTGGACGAAGCGCATCACGAGGCGACCAACAGTTTCATCCAGCTGTTCCAGATCATGTCGCCGAACTATCTGCTGGGGCTTTCCGCCACGCCGCTCCGGACCGACAAGATGAAACTGGCGTTCAACGAAACGGTCAATCTCTGCACGATCCGCAGTCTGATCACGGATGATTATCTCAGCCGCTTCCAGGTGTTCACTATCGACACGATGACCCCCGCATCGGCGGCGGCGCATTATCTGCGCGATCCGGAAAAATGGGGCAAGACCATTGTGTTCATGCCGACCCTCGAAGAGTGCCGGATCT
>JAZUCR010000941.1:0-1605 GCA_045639225.1 Victivallales bacterium | reverse complement strand
GATGCCGCTTATGACAGAGATTGCGGAGGAGGCAGGGGTCAGTTTGCGGACCGCTGACAATGCGCTCCGGGAACTGATCAAAGAAGGACTTTGCTTCCGGCGTCCGAAAAAAGGAACATTTGTCCGGGGAAAAAATATTGTCCAAAAGCAGCCGATATGTGGGATTCTCGGGAATATTGACCCAATTTTGTATCCACTGCAAACGCTTTTATATTGTGGGATCATGGAGGCCGCGGTGCGTGCCGGACATTTGGCACTGGTAATTCCGCCTACTTCGAAGGATGGTCCGGACAAATCACCGGAACAGGTGATTCAGCGTTATGACCGCAGTTCGGAATTTGAGATGGTCGGTGTATTTGTTGTGGATGGACATTTGTATGAAGATGCTGTTCAGCTTGCGGAGCGGTTCCCGGAAAAACGGTTTTTCTATCTGAACTTCCAGGGGGAATATCTTCGCCGGATGCCTGCGAATATGGCAGCGGTGGTCAATGACGATTTCACGGGGGCTTATCAGCTGGCAGAATACGTCTTTTCTGAATACAAACCTTCTTCCGGGCTGATTTTAACAATGCCTTTGCAGAAAGGGGACGTTACCTATCAGGAACGCTGCCGCGGGTTCCGGGAGGCTTCGGAAGAGTTTTCTGTGGAGATCAGCAAAGTACTGGAGATGAAACATTGCAGTTCCCTGGATGATCAGGTCAATGCTGCGTATCAAATCGTGAAAAATGAATTGAAAAAAGGGAAAAAAGCTGATTTTATATTCTGTGTCAATGACTTGATCGCTCATGGTGCAAAGAGTGCCGTGGAAGATCTCGGATTGCAGAATCAGGTGAAGATCAGCGGGTATGACTGCCTGCACAATCTGCCGGACTATACGATCCCTACCGTGAAAGTCTGCTATACGGAAATGGGACGGAAAGGGTTGGAAAAAATGCTGAAGCAGGATTCCAAAATGCAGACGATTACCAAGTTGCCGCCAGAAATTATCAAAAAATCAAATACAACAGGAGCTGAATCATGAGCTTGACAATCAAACGTTACGATGGCAACCCGATCTTGGGACCGATTCCCGGTGTCCAGTGGCGCGGAACTGCCAGAAACCCCGGCGTCGTCTATGACGGAAAACTCTTTCACATGGTCTTCACTGCCGATCCGAAGCCCTCTGACGGGATTATCCGTCTCGGCTATGCTTCCAGTACCGACGGGTTCCATTTTACCGAAATGGAGAAACCCTGGCTGGATCACTCACGCAGTCCGAAAGAATTCGACCATGCCGGCTGTGAAGATGCCCGCATTACTTATCTGGACGGACGTTATTATATTGCTTATGCCGGAAGAACGTTGAACCAGGTGGACTTTGCGTTCGGTGTCCGCCGGCTCGGTCCGAATGGAAATCTGAACCCCACATGGACGGAAAATTACCGCCGGGTCGGTCTGGCTGTGACAGATGATTTCAAGACATTCGAAAAGCTTGGTCCTATCACCAGCGAGCATATCAGCGATGCCAACGTAGCACTGTTCCCCGAAAAGATCAACGGTAAGTATGCCATGCTCCACAGACCTACGGCATTCATTCGGTGGACTCTGCCGCTGCATTATCATCCG
>JAZUCR010000940.1:0-7573 GCA_045639225.1 Victivallales bacterium | reverse complement strand
TGCCACTGGCCGTTACCAATCTGCTGGACCGTCCGGAGGAATACCGGATCGTCATTGCGGCGGTCAATGGAAATGCCGAGGAATCCTCCCTCAAACGCTCGGACGGAACCTTCTTTCCGGCGGAGAAAATCCGGCTTTACCGCGGCATCCGGGTCAAGGACGATGACAGTAAAAATCACGGGCTGCGCTATGACCCGCTGGCGCCGATGGACATCACCTCGACCGTGATGGTGATGCCGAAGGAAGCCGCGCCGGTCTGGGCGGTGTTCGATACCGCCGGGGTGCCACCGGGAATCTACCGCGGCATGGTCCGGGTGATTTCGCTGGGCGAGGCGGTAATGAAAGGAAAGGGCGGACTGAAACTGCCGATGGTCGATCTGCCGCTGGAACTGGAAGTGCTGCCTTTCGAAATCAGCCGCGCTCCAGCGATTCCGCAGTTCTTATTCAGCTTGCTTTACGGGGAACGCGAAACTTTCCGCATGATGCGGGAACACGACATTGACACCTTTCTGATTGATCCGTGGCGGATCGCGGCTTCCTTCAATGAAGATGGTTCGATCAAATCTTCCAATACGGCTGCCGCCGAGCGGGATTTGATGAAACTGAAAAAATATGCCCGCGAATTCGGTATCGAAAAAGATTTGCGGATCGGCATCGTTTACAATATATACACGGTCTTCCGGCGGGTTCATGCAAAACAGAAATTCAAATACGGTACACCAGAATGGAAAAAAGCCTGGCAGGAATATGTAAAGCTCATTGACCGATTCAGACAGAAATGCGGAATCCCGGCGGAGTCGTGCTTCGCGGAAATCAGAGACGAACCCAAAGAAGAGCAGCTGGATGAACTGATCGCTGCCGCCCGGACGGCGCATGAGGCTGCGCCCGAGCTGAATCTCATGATCACCATCGGTGCGGATGCCCTTTCGCTGAAAAAATTGCGCGAATTGAGTCAATATGTCAAATATTGGTGTTTCTGGGGCAGCAAATATTTCACCCGACCGGAATATGCCGGATTTACGAAAGAACTCCGGGCCGCGGGCAAAAACATCTCGTTCTATTCCTGCGATACGACCTTGCGGCTGGATCTGCAGCAATATTACATCACTCATGCCTGGCGGGCGCTGGCATTCGGACTGGATATGTGCAATCTGTATGAATTCATGACCTACCGACATGCCGACGACTGGAAAAAGAAGACTTCCGGCAGCCTGGCCTTGACCGCCGCGGGACACCCGGTCTCCACGATCCGGCTGGAGTGTCTGCGGATCGGTTCCACGGACATCAAATATATGAAAAAGCTTTCGGAAGTTCTGAAAAGTTCCCGCTCACAGGATCGTCAGCTTCGAAATGAGGTGGAAAAGTTTCTGAAAGAGACCCCGATGCGGGTCGGTGTGACTCAGGCACATGATCCCGGGGCAAGCGCGGCGGCGCGGGAAAAAGCCATAGACTTCATTTTGAAACTGATGAAATGATTTTTTCCGCAGAATATGAATGAAAATGCTGTCGTCAGGCACCGCCGGACGATGAAATTCAACCTGATGGGGGAGTGATGAAACCATGAAAAACGGTCAATTCGAACTGCCTGCGGCTTATTCGCTGCCGGTATTGGAAGAAGTATGCGGAAACTGCCGGATGTCCGAGGATTTTGAACTGCTGGCGGATGCTGCAGGAAAAATTGCCGCCGATCCTGAACTGGCAGCGTATGCCTGTTCCTTATATAAAGAGTTTACTGCCAAAGACAACTGGGCAAGTTTCGCCGATCATTACCGTCCGGTCGATAAACTCGGCGATGCCGCCGACGCGATCTTTCTGCTGACGGTGCTTTCCGGAATGCCGACCGCGCTCAAGCGTTACCGCGACCGGGGAATTCCTGAAGAGGTCATCGCCGACACGCTAGATTTCATGCAAAGGGAAAAAAACGGAAAGACGAAAAAAAAGTTTCCCGGTTTGCATCCGCTCCGGTTGAGTTTCTGCCGTCATTATTATCTGGCGGAAATATACCGTCTGGGCAGATTTCTCTTCAAACCGCATGACAAAGGGCGGGATCTTCCGGCAGTCTTAATCAACAAACGCGATCCGGCAAAAAAAATTCTGCTGGCCAGCGATCAGACCTTTTACGATGACCGGGGATTCATGACTCATAAAAACGCAACTTGGATTGCCCGGATTTCGATTACCGAAAAAGGCATCCGGGGTCATCTGATCCTTGCCGACGGCACGGCAAGCAGAACCCAGGAGAGTTTTTTGTTCGACGAATGGACCATGCAGTATGGCGCCCGTGAAGTCCTTGATATGCATATCCCAGCGGGAGGCGGCATGACTCCTGAATTGAGCCGGACGTCGCTGAAAATGGCTTTTGAATTTTTTGCGGGGAAAAATGCGGTCGTTCACTGCAATTCATGGGTTTTCAATCCCGATCTGCAAAATCTGCCAGGAACGAAAAATATTACCGCATTGATGAAAATGGGACATCTTTTTCCGGTAAAGTCCACCGGCAAAGACGGAATGTTCTTTTTGTTCGGGCGAGAAACCGATGAGCTGTCGGAATTGCCCAGGGAAACCACCTTGCAGCGCAGCCTCATCGATTATATGCGTCAAGGCGGCAGACTTCGTTCCGGCGGCATCTTCTTTTTCCCGGATGAACTGTAAAAAGGCCGGTGAGAACATGCAGTTAAAAAACATACATTTTTCAAGAGGGAAATCGCCGTTTTATAGAACGAATTGGCCAAAATCTGTCATTTCAATATGCTGCAAAAATCATGAAAGTCAATATATTCGTTTCAAATCGGAAAAATCAAAAAATGGAGGGTTACGGGGAAAATGAAAAGAATCAGATTCGGCATCGTGGGTCTGGGGCATCGGGGACGGTATATGGCCCGTTTGGCGGCAAATCGTTTCGACTGCACGCAGTTCGTTGCGGCCTGCGACATTGATCCGTTGCTCTGGAGCGAACTCCAGTGGCAGGAGGAAAAACCGTTCAGCGAGCTTTACCCCGAGGTCAAATTTTATACCGATTATGCCGAAATGATCGCCGAAAACGATTTGGAGCTGGTGTTGGTGGAGACCGGTGCGGACGTTCATGCAGATTTCTGCATTCAGGCGTTGAATAAAAACATCAATGTGTTTTCCGACATTCCCTCGGTGGCGACTCTGGACGAGGCAAGACGGCTGTGGAACGCCGAACAAAATTCCGCCGCCCGCCTGATGACCGGCGCCAATCCCAACGAATGGGGTTTTGTCAACGCGCTGGTCGATCTTTATAATAAAGGGTTGCTCGGCGAACCTTATTACATGGAAGCGGAATATATTCATGCCTCCCGGACGCCGGCTGCGGCCAATCCTCTGCTGGTGCACAGCCCGTGGAGGAAAACCCTGCCTCCGATCCGGTACTGCACCCATTCGCTCGGTCCGCTGCTCCGAATCATGAAAGAGCGCCTCCGTTATGCGATCTGCGTCGGAACCGGCCGGCATATCGACCCGGATTCGGCGCAACCTGACGATATGCAGGCGGCATTGTTCCAGACCGAATCCGGCGTGACCATCCGTCTGCTCCGAAACGGCCGCTGCCGGGCGTTTTTCGGTCATCACTCCTATCGTGTTTTCGGTACCAAAGGATATTTCGAACGGATTGATTCCCGTGGCAAAACGCCCGAAGTGGTACGGTTCCGTTCCGATGAGCTTTACGGAGCGGACGATCTGACCGAACTGCCGGTCGGGATGTTACCCAACGAATATGTTTCCAACCCCAAAATCGGCGGTCACGGCGGTGCTGACTATGCGCTGTTCGATCATCTCTTCAAAGCCATGCTGAACGAGGCTCCGGAATTCCCGATTCCGCTGCGGGACGGCCTGTGCATGACCCTGCCGGGAATCTACGCGGCAAAATCCGCCCAATTCGGCGGCGAGAAACTCACGATCCATTATCCGTGGGAAAAGGAATTTTCCGAAGATATTAAAACTTTTGACCGGTAAACATTTGACCGGACAGGAAAGCAGTTATGAAAAACACCTCCGCTTTCACACTCTCCGGGCACCATACAACTTGCCATGAAAACCGATATATTCCATAGGAAGGAAATCATCATGCCGAAAAGCAGAAACAACTTCAATATCTTCTGCCGGATCGTTTATTCCGACCATGCGGAATTGCCGGAACTGCACTTTACCGAAGAGTGACAATAATAGACAGCGTGATTTTTGAATCCGCCGCGGTTCCAACGGGCCGCGGCGTTTTTTATTTACGGCTGAACCTGGATGGAATTGAGGCGGAGACGCAGCTGATTGAGCGCACTGCGGATCTCCTTATACAGCAGCGGCGAGATCTGATTGTCCCCCACCCTCAGCAGACCGAACGAATAATCGATCTGATTGTCCCTGACCTTCAATTCGGCGAAATACCGTTCCCGGCGGATCTGCCAGGAAAATTCCTTGAACGAGCGTCCCTCGGCCACCACCCGGCGGGAAAAGGTGAGCTGATGCCCGTCATACAGGCGGATCGGACGCGGAATAGAGGACGGAATAAAAGGCTTGACAAATTCATTCCGGACAACCATGGCCGGCAGGATCCGTGCCAGCGGCAGGGTGGCGCGGAAATCGTAATACGAGGAACCGGAATGGAATTGAAAGAATTTCATTTCGGCACCGGGGATCAGGGAATCCAACAGACTTTCCAGTTCGGCCTTGAGGCGGTTCCCGGACCGGTTCAGGAAACCGCGGAATCGGGAAGCAAACAGCCCGGTCATCCGGACCTGGAGGTTCACTTTGCCGCTCGAATCGATTTTGAGATGTTCGCGGATCTGACTGTGGATCTTTTCCGGATCCGCGACTTCCACTTTGCGGAACTGCGGCTGAGCGGACAGCGCCAGACCGACCGAATCCAGCGTGCCGGCCGGCAGTTCGCCGAAGGGAGCCTGTCCGCCCGCGGCATCCAGCCATAAGCCGTCCGGATATCCGGGCAGTTCGGGGATCCGCACGATCATGTGATTGAACTGCCAGCTGGGAAATGCCGTATCGACTTGGCCGCCGCTGTTCACCAGCACCCGTTCAGCGGGGATCCCGAGTTCGCGGCAGAACACATACAACGCATTGGATTTGTCCTTGCAGTCGCCGTAGCCGTTGCGGATCATGGAGCTGATCTGCTGGGGACGGAATTTGGCTTCGCCCACGGGTACCGTGAGATACCTTATCCGATTCAGATAATCATAAATCCGGCGGACTTTTTCGGCCGGATCGGATACGCCGGAGGTAAGCTTCAGCAGCTGTTTACGGGAAATCTCATCCAGCCGTTCTTCCGGTTTCATGGTCTCAAGCGCCCACCGATGCAGGTCATTCCAGGACGAAAGCGTGGTCAGGACCAGCCGCATGCGGCTGGAACGCGGATAGGCTTCCGACTGACAAGGCACCTGCGGCTGGATCGGACCGTCCCAGGAGTAGAAAATACGTCCGTCAGCTTCACGCCGGCTCCCGATCAGGGAAGCTGGCACATGATAAAATTTGTGGCGGAACCGCGATGGAAATTCGATTTCGAATCTGGCAATCGGGGCGGCTTTCTGCATATCGTAAACGATCTGCTGGAGCGGCAGAAGCTTCGAAGGCGCGACTCTGACCGTTCCGGAAAGGGTCAGGAACGTGCCGGCAGGCAAAGACGGCAAGCCCTGCGGAACGGTTTCGAACCAGCGGTCATCCGACAGCACGACCCGGGCCTTCTTAAATTGGTTGCGGCCGAAAGCCTGGAAGGTAAATGCTGCTTTGCGGATATAAATTTCATCCTGCAGAGAAATAGTGCAGGACTGATCTTCATGAAGCTGAAAAACTGCCTTCCTGCGGGTATAAACATAACTCGCCTGAGGAAAGCGAGCTGCCCGGATCGCAGCTTGCCGGCGGTCACTGCTCAGATCCGGATCGGCAGGACAAAGTTTCGGAGGGATCCGGCTGGGATAAATACCCTGCAGCTGCGTATTGCTTTCCGCTCCCGTTCCGGAGAACAGCAGAAAAAACAGGAAGAAGACACTCGCGATATGACGATGCCGGGAAGTCATTGCGCGGACTCCCGGATCACATGGTGAAGCGCGGACCCAGATAGACTTCCCTGGCTTTCGGGTCATTAACCAGAAAATCACTGTCGCCTTCGCAGCAGATCGTGCCTTCCGCCATCAGATAGGCCCGGTCGACGCACGACAGGGTTTCCCGCACGTTATGGTCGGTAATGAGAATTCCCATGTTGCGCTTTTTCAAGCCGTCAATAATCTGCTGGACCTCATAAACCGCTTTGGGGTCGACTCCGCTGAAAGGTTCGTCCAGCAGGATGAACGAGGGATTGGTCACCAGCGCGCGGGTGATTTCCAGTCTCCGGCGTTCACCGCCGCTCAGCGTCATGGCTTTCTGTTTGGCCAGATAGGTCAGGTTCAGTTCATTGAGCAGCTGCTCGAGACGTTCCTTGCGCTCTTTCCGGGAAATCGCCAGCGTTTCCAGAATCGCATAGATATTCTGTTCCACGGTCAGCTTCCGGAAGATGGAGGCATCCTGCGCCAGATAACCCATGCCCATGCGGGCACGCACATACATCGGCTGCTGCGACACATCGATTCCCTTGAAATTGATCACGCCGGCATCGGGTTTGATCAGTCCGGTGATCATATAGAAACTGGTGGTCTTGCCGGCACCGTTCGGTCCGAGGATACCCACGACCTCACCGCGGCTGACTTTCAGATTGACATCGTTGACCACGCGGCGGCCGCGGTAGGCTTTCACCAGCCCGCGGGCATCCAGCAGCACTTCATTTTCACTCATGATTTCCGCTCCGCCGTTATTTCGCCTGATCCGCAATTTTGCCCTTGGTGCGGGCAGTTCCCTTGAACACCATCACCCGTTCCGTCTTGGTATGCAGGATGATCCGTTCTCCCATAAGACGGTTCGGACCGTTGACCAGAACCGGGTCTTCGGTCAGCGTAATGGTCTCTTCCTTGATCAGATAAACCGCTTTACCGGCGAATGCCTGCTGATTTTCTTTTTTACCGTCAGGCGATTCTACCTGAAGCCGGGTGATCACCACATCGCCGATACAGTCGATCCGGACCACTTCCTTGCCGGACTGTTCATCCCGCGCCGAATCTCCGGTGGCGGGTTCGGCTTTCTTTTCGCTTTTGCCCAGATAAATGATCATCTTGCGGCATTTGATATTCATTTCGGGATCCTGCACATCCACATTGCCGAGCAAAGTGATCTTGTCGTTCGCCATATCGATGTCCATGGCATCCGAATTGATAATGGTGGGTTCGTCATTGTTCTTCCGGTTCGATTTTGAAGAGGAGGTGGAAAAGAGCTGCAGCTGTGCAAAAACATCCCCGCTGAACAGGAGCATGCCGACTGCCGCCAGGACCAATCCGATGTTTCGGGATTTCATCATTATTTTTTCTCCTTTTTGGATTTATGTTAGTGTCAAATAGTTTTTATTTTATGAAATCTGAATTGAGTTCAAATTCCAATTGTTTCGAGTGTGGGAAAGACTAAAAAAATCTCTCCCCCGTTTTTTTTGAACTTTGGAATTTGTAAACTGCCGGATAAGAGATTA
>JAZUCR010000939.1:0-3812 GCA_045639225.1 Victivallales bacterium | reverse complement strand
CTGCACGCCGCGGTAACTGATCGCCGCCACTTCGGTCACGGCATAGCGGAGCGGATTCTCAGCGGCATCGTGCGGGAGTTTCACCACAGGTGAAGTCTGATAAAACACATGCCCCCCGGCTTCGCCGCCCCAGTGGGTTTTCGCACCGATGAATTCACTGCCGCCGCGGGTGCTGAGCAAATCGCCGACCTGGTATCCTTTGACTTCGGAACCGACTTCCACGACTCTGGAAACGGCCGAATAACCGGGAATGAGCGGAAAGTTTTTGCTTGCACCGTAATGTCCGGCGAGCGTCCGGAGCTCGGTCCCCGGCGAAACAAAGGAGTAAAGAGTCTCCGTCCGGAACTGATCTTTCTGAATTTCCGGAAGCCCGACTTCGCGGATCGAAATCTGTTCCCCCTGATCAAATACTACAGCCTGCACATTCATTTGAACTGTCATTCTCCTGAAAAAACTTAATTTTTGTTTCATGTTGGATTTAATATAGATTCCCATTCGGTGAAATACAAGATGATTTGGGATATGATAATGTTGAAAAAAACTATGTTTTTGTTGAATTTACGCCTGAATTGATTTGACAGCAGGAAAATTGCAGAGTATATTTTTGCGTAAAATGGAGAACGGTCATGGGAAAAAATCTGACATACGGGGTAAGACATCTGCCGTTTGCGCCGGGATGTTCCTTCAAACCCGGCTCGATCGGAAAAATCATAGATGATGACGGGCGGATCTATTTTTTCGGCGGATATGTCAGTCTGCATCTGGTATTGGACGGGACGGGGGACATTTCCTGGGACGGCCGGAAACGGAAACTGAAGCCGGGGGACATGTTCTGCATCCTGCCGGGGACGAAGGTGCGTTACACCAATACGCCGGATGCGCCGTGGGGGTTCTGCTGGGTGGATATCGAAGGACCGGCGGCGGAAGAGATTGCCAGAGAAGCCGGATTCGACCTGTCCGAAATCACGTTGAGGAATTTTCCATACAAAGAACAGCTGAAAAACAAATTCGAGGCGATCCATTCTGTTGCGGGACGGGGTGAAAACAATCCCTGCGTCTATGCGCATCTGGTTTTTGATCTGGTTTCACTGCTGACGAAACCGAAGGAGCAGAACCGCGAATTGATATCGGTCGAATTCGAGAAGCTCCTGCAGGACCCCCGGAATTACACGATGAACATCAACGAATTTTCCGCTTCGCTGAAAGTGGATCGTACAACCTTGTTTCATGCGTGTAAAAAATACAGGAATACGTCCCCGGTGAAGCTGTTGATCCGGCATAAAATCCGGTACAGTGAAATGCTGCTGAAGGATTACCCGGAGCTGCCGATGGCACAGATCGCGGCGATGAGCGGTTTTTCAAACGACACCTATTTCTTCAATGTGTTCAAGCGGGAAAACGGCTGCACTCCGGGCACGTGGCGGAAAAAGATGACCCGAACAGCAGCCTCCTGACCCGCTGGACCGGGCGCTTTCCTGCGGTCCGCGACCGGTAATCTTGTGTCCGGTCTTCGGTTCCCGCGGTTTGCCTATCGGGCCTATAAAACCTATAGGCCCTATAAGTTCGCGGGGGGTCCGCGGTCAGCAGTCAGCACTCAGCACTCAGCGGTTCCCCGCATCCATCCTGCTGCCGTCCATCAGATCTTGAAGATCGCGCCGATCTTGCGTCCCAGCAGAATGCCTGCCGCCGCCAGCGTCGCCGCCATGAACATCATGGTCCACACGCCGAACGCACACGCCGTGACCGGTCCGGATCCGAGGATCTGCGAGAGTTCGAAGATGGCACGCGTGATCGGATAGAACGCCGCTTTCTGTGCCAGGATCAGTGAATCGGAAACTTCCAGCATCGAGAAACTGAAAGCGAACAGCCCGCCCACCACCAGATTGGCGGTGATCAGCGGCATCGTGATCTTCCACAGGGTCCGGAACGGTCCGGCACCCATGTTCCTTGCCGCATTTTCCAGTTCCTCGGGCGTCTGTTCCAGTCCGGACGAGACCGAACGCACCACATATGGCAGACGCCGGATCGCGTAGGCCGCCGCCAGCAGAAGCAGCGGATTTTCCACCGGATTGAAGATCTCCCGCGCCCAGCTGTACCGCACCGACATCCCCAGAAATCCGAACGCAATGACGATTCCCGGCACCGCCAGCGGAGTCATCGCCAGCACGTCCAGAAGTCCGGCGAAACGCACTTTCCAGCGGGCCGCCGCCAGCGCGATCAGCAGTCCCGCTGCCAGCGCAAAGGCCATCGCCAGCAGCGAATATTTCAGACTGTTCACAATGCTCGGGATCACGATCTTGTGCGACAGCGCATTCTCGAAATGCACCAGTGTGAAATTCTCCGGCAGAACCGTGCCGTACCAGCTTTTGAAGAACGCGGTCAGGATCAGCGCCACATGCGGCAGGACCGCGAGGAACGTCACCAGCAGAAACGCGCCGGGCGCCACGATCTTCATGATGCCTTCTGCCGGACGGCTCGAACTGCTCATCGAACCTTTCACCGCTGCCGCCCCTTCCGTCGAACGCAGGAACAGACGCGACAGCAGATACATCACCAGCGCCAGCACCAGCATGACGATGACCAGCGTATAGGGCAGGGGATTGGTCTCCAGTTCCGTGATGCCGTTGAAGATCTGCACGGCGGTGGTCCGCGTGCAGCCGAACATCAGCGGCGTTCCCAGTTCCGTGAAACTCCAGATCAGCACGATGCTGCCGCCGGCCAGAATGCCGGGTTTCAGCAGCGGCAGGGTGATCCGGGTCAATCTCTGCCATTTCGAAGCGCCCAGATTTGCCGCCGCTTCATTCATTGCGGGGTCGATATTGCCCAGTGCCGTCACCAGATTCAAATACAGGATCGGATACAGGTGCAGAGCCATGATGACGCACACCGACCAGAACCGGCCGTCTCCGCCCAGAAAATCGATCCGCGATCCGCCCAGCGAGGTCAGAATCGTGTTGATAACGCCGTAGTGTCCCAGAATCTGCTGGAAGCCCAGAGCTCCCACGAACGGCGGCAGGATCATCGGCAGCATCATCACCAGACTGCACAGACTCTTGCCCGCAAATTCATACCGGTCATACAGCAGCGCCAGCGGCAGCGTGATCACGAAGACCAGCAGCGTGGTCACCACCGCGATCCGGAACGAGTTCCACAGACCGAGCAGATAGATTTTGTTTTCCAGAATCTCCCGCACCAGATCCCAGCGCAACCCCTCTTCCACTACCGTGAATACCGGCAGGATCAGAAACAGCGTGAAAAACGCCAGCAGGAAGAGACAGCATAATATCTTTATCAGTTTCATCATGGTTATTTACCCTCCCGGGCCAGCTCGGCCGCTTTCAGATATTGTTTCCGCGCGTCGTCGCTCCATCGACGGCAGAGCGCCGCCACCTGGACCGGTGTCCGGGTCCGCGAGACCTTCAGCAGCTGGGCCGCCTGCGGCGCTTCGCGGTAGGCGAACGGCAGCTTGCAGAATTCCGCATAGGCCTGCGGCACTTTTGCCGGACCGCCCGCCTGAATGATCGCTTTCCATGCCGCACGCAATTCGTCCTGCACATCCAGTCCGATGCACCGGATCAGGATCCGCAGCATCGTGAAATAACGTCCCGTCCAGTCGCCCCGATAAACGAAGGATGATCCCGATACATACGGGTCGTAATCCGGATCGGCGCGGTATTCCCGGTATTTCGGCTCGAACAGGTCTTTGCGCACCGGCGAACGCCGCAGCGCATATTTGACCGGACCGCCCGGCGTACCGACTTTGAAGTCCAGCAGTTTCTGTCCGTCGGGTCCCACCAGAAAATCCAGAAACG
>JAZUCR010000938.1:0-4956 GCA_045639225.1 Victivallales bacterium | reverse complement strand
AATATGACGATCGCATTCATGAATAATATCCTTTCCGTATCGTTTGATAGCGTAAAAACATTGTAATTTAACACGTTTTTGCGCTTCGGCAAGTCGTTTTTTCCGAATTTACCGGAAAAAACGGGGCGTGCGCCGCTTCCGGGATTGGCGGGGCAGCCGCAACGGACGGACAAGTCGGTCAGGTCGGACAAACCGTGAATCCGGGCATCTGGCGTCATCGCGTTGAGTTGTGCGGAACATGAACGCCATGCCGTCAACTTGCAACATGGTGATGACTGAATGGCACGGCGAATTTCAGATTCCCCGATTCAGTATAAAAATCAAAAAATATATAAATTATGACTTGAAAATCCAAAATCCTATATTATTTTATGTTTTGGAGCCAATAAAACAATAAAAAACGAGGTATATTATGGCATATATTCCCAGAAATCTTGAACCCGCTCTTGTCAGGAGACTTTTTCAAGGGAAGGCACTGGTCGTGTATGGTCCGCGTCAATCCGGGAAAACTACTTTGATCCGGCATCTGCTTACCCCGTATGGCAACCAGGTTCTATGGCTGAACGGAGACAATCCCGATACAAAAAAACTGTTGAGCGGAATCACTTCCGCTGCCTGGAAACGTATTATCGGCTCACGGAAAATCGTGGTCGTAGATGAGGCTCAGCGAATTGAAAACATCGGGCTTTCCCTGAAACTTGTCATAGATGAGTTTCCCGAGGTTCAGGTCATTGCCACAGGGTCATCGTCTTTTGAGCTGATGAACCGGACCGCGGAACCGCTGACAGGACGAAAATTCGAATACAGACTGCTGCCGCTGTCCTTCGGAGAACTGTGCGATTTTCATGGAAACTTTGAAGAAAAACAGGAACGTGAGCGCCGGATGCTTTACGGCAGCTACCCGGATATAATCAACCATCCCGGTGATGAACAGAGCCGGCTTGAGGAACTTGCCGGGAGTTATCTTTTCAAGGACATTTATGCCTTGGACGGGCTGAAAAAATCCTCATTGGCGGAAAAACTGATTTCCGCCGTTGCCTTGCAGCTGGGTTCGGAAGTCAGTTTCAATGAACTTGCGGGAATGGTCGGAACCGATAATCGAACCGTAGAGCGCTATATCGATCTGCTTTCCAAATGTTATATCGTATTTCCATTGAAAGCATACAGCCGGAATCTGCGAAACGAAATCAAAAAGGGGGTCAAAATATATTTTTACGACCTCGGAATCCGGAATGCGGTCATCAACAATTTCTCTCCGCTTTCCAGCCGGACGGACGCCGGCGGAATGTGGGAAAATTACCTCATTCTGGAACGTCTGAAACTGAATGCCAACCGCCCGTTCCACCCGCATTCTTTCTTCTGGCGGACGCAATCCCCCCTGAACCAGGAAATCGATTATCTGGAAGAGAACAACGGTAAATTGCAGGCTTGGGAAATCAAATCGAATCCGATCGTCAAAGCAAAAATCCCGCTGACGTTCCGGAAAGCCTATCCCGATGCCGAAACGAGTATTCTGACCCCGGAAAACTATGATGATTTTTTGCTTCCCTGACGGAATCGGATCAGAAACGCCGGTTTCTTGACTCTCCGAGCGTAAGCCAGCGTGTTTTTCGTGCCGCGGGACTTGCCGTCCCAGACCGCCAGCAGAATGTCGCAGCTGTCCACGATCTGCCGGTTCCGTTCCTGATATGCTTTCAGAATCAGTTTCCCCGGATATTTCTTCCGGTCGGGAAGAAACTGCAGATTCCGGATCCCCGCCGATCCGGCGGTCCGGAAAGCGGTCGTGTCGATTCCTCTGGCTCCGCCGGTGATGACCTGGGTGATTTTCCGGCGGCCGAGTCCGTGCTTCCGGCAAAAGGCGCGGAAATCCTTATCCTCCATCATAAAGTATGGCATGAAATCAAATTGCGTAATGGTCCGACTGCCGGTGATTCCAAGTTTCATAAAGAGGCGCCCCAATCACTCCTCCTTCAGCACCGCCAAGCGCTTTGCAGACAGCGAAAGGGGCGCCAGCACTGGATACAGGCGCATCCCTTTCAACAAGTGTCTGCAAAAAATTGGCGGTTTTAAGGAGGACTCTGTTGAAAAAGTCTTTTACAAGACTATTCGATTTTTATGGTTGAAAAACTGTTTTTTCGATCATTCCTTGCGTTAAGTTTCTGATGGTTCCGTCTGATTCATAATATACCCGCATGCGGCGCGGTTTTCAACATGAAAAAACATTTTTCCGGTTCTTTTCGGGGAATCTGCCGGACGGATGGACAATTCTTTCTCTGAGCTCTGTTCCCAACCTGGGATGGTAATATATTCCCTGCCTGATCAATGTTCTTTTCTGCCCGATCCCGTCACAAATCAATTTCCGAGAGAGAAAATCATGATGCCGATAATTCCGGTATCAATTATCGGCATCATGGAAATATATCCGGAAAAATGATGAAATTCAAGGAAAAAAAGAGAAAAAAGTGAAAAAGCACCATGAAAGCACCATGAAAGCAACATGAAAACAACATGAAAGCACCATGAAAGCACCATGAAAACACCATGAAAGCAGTATGAAAAAACCATGAAAGCAGTATGAAAACAATATGAAAGCAACATGAAAACAAGTGAAATCCCTTGATTGGATTTTACCGGATCATGAAACCCATACGGAAGCTTGTCGGCCCAGGTCGGGAGCAATGTCTCGGAAAAAAAAGACATTTTTTTTGATTTTGCTGTAGATTCCGGTGAAATCCTGCATTCTTAAGAACAGAGCGGAGATCCATGCGGAAAACAGGACGACATGGACAACCGTAAAAAGAAAAATCCGATCTGCTGCGAGCGCTGTTTTCGACTGAACAGCCCGGATCGGAAAAACAAGGAGGTAGGAAATGTATATCGATGCAGGAACGGGAAGCATGCTTCTTCAAGCCGGAGCCGCCATTTTTTTCACCGCGGTCATTTTTTTCAAACAGCTCCTTGGGGTATTTCATCTGAGCAGGAAAACGGCTGAAAGAGAGGACTGCGAATCATGAATGAGAACCGGCTCAGCGCTTCGTTCCGCGATCCCGCCGGTTATGTTTTTGAACAGGATAATCGAATCTTCCGGCGGATCATGCCTGCCGGAATTTCCGATCATGAAAAGTTCATCCAGTCGGGGCTGGCAGAAAAATTATTGAAAGACCAAGCCCTGGTCCCATTCAGGGAAATATCCCGCCAGGATGGCTGCATCACGCTGGAGCTGGAGAAACTGCCGTTCATCTCGTATCCGTATGAATGGAGTTTCAGTCAGCTCCGGGATGCGGCCCTGCTGACGCTGCGGATCATGCGGCAGGCGCTGAAGCACGGAATGGTGCTGAAGGATGCCAGCGCTTTCAATGTTGCGTTCGAAAACGGCCGGCCGGTATTTCTGGACCATACTTCATTTACCGCATATCGGGAAAATGAGCCATGGCGGGCTTACCGGCAGTTTGCCATGCATTTTCTGGCTCCGCTGCTGCTGATGAAAAAAGTCGATCTGCGGTGTCTGGCATTTTTCAAAACGGACCTCGGCGGCATTCCGCTCGATCTGGCTTCCCGGCTGCTGCCCCGGAGCTCCTGGCTGAATCCCGGCATCCTGATCCACATCCATCTCCATGGGAAGCTGGATCAGCGTTATTCTTCGGACGGGAAAGCGCACCGGGAACCGGTCATGAGCAAAAAACAGCTCGAAAACATGATCCTTTCGCTGGAAGATTTTACCAGCGGACTGCGGATATCCGGACAGAAAACCCAATGGGCGGATTATTATGAAAAGAACAGCTACGAAGCCGCCAGTCTGAAATTCAAGAACCTTCAGGTGGAAAATTTCTGCCGGGAGATCGCTCCTAAAACCACGCTTGACCTGGGCGCCAACACCGGTTTTTTCTCCGAAACGGCGGCCCGGTATTCCAAGCATGTGATCGCCGCGGATATCGATCCGCAGGCCGTGGAACAGCTGTACCGGCTGAACCGGGAAAAAATCCCCCATCTCCAGCCCATACTGCTGGATTTGAACAATCCGACACCGGATACCGGAGTATTCAACGAGGAACGGCAGTCCTTCCTGTCACGCTGCCGCAGCGATCTGGTGCTGGGGCTGGCTCTGATCCATCATCTGCGGATCACCGGTAATTGGACCATCGAACAGATCGTGCGTTTGTTCGCACAGACCGGACCGCATGCCCTGGTGGAATTCGTGCCGCTGGACGACATTCAGGTCCGGCGGCTGATCCGGGGCAGGGAAGCGCTGTTTGAGGACTGGACTCTGGAGGCAGTGACAGATGGATTCCGAAAAGAATTCCGGAGAATGGAAACAGTGGCCATTCCGGGCTGTATGCGAACCCTGATCAAGCTGCATAAGAATTGAGAGGTGATCTATGCCTGAACCGAAAGAACAAACGCTGATCCGGTCGCTGCTGCCCGGCATCGGTTTGGCATCCGCTCTGCTGTGTCCCCTGGGATTGGTTTTTCTCAACAACAAGAATCAATTTACGCTCCTCACTTCCACCGCGGTCCTGATTTTTCTGTGTCTGCTGGCGGTTGTTTCCCTGCTGTGCGCCGTACCGCTGGCATTATGCCGGAAACGGCCGGAGGTCAGCCGGATCCTGAATGCCGTGATTCAGGCATCGGCCGTGACGGTTCTCCTTCAGCAGCAGTTCTGGACCGATCTGTTCCCCGGAGAGATCTTCGGTCCGATATTTTCTTTCGACATGATTTTGCTGACCTTATTTCATATCATCCTGATGCTGATCCCTTTCGCCGCCGCCATCATATTCCGGAAACGGATACTGGAATGGTCCGGTAAAATCTCCGCCGTGATCATCCTGCTGGTTCTGTTCTCAATGGCCGGACCTCTCTTTTCCAAACCATCCGCGGAAGATTATGATTTCAAAAATTATGCCATCTCGGAAAAGGATAAATTCACGTTCGCTTCAGACCGGAACGTTATCGTTCTGG
>JAZUCR010000937.1:0-5574 GCA_045639225.1 Victivallales bacterium | reverse complement strand
GCCATGCCATGAAACTGCTGAAGGAAACCGACCTGCCGATCCGGGATATCGCTCTCCAGTCCGGATTCAATACTCACGAATATTTTGCGCGGGTTTTTCTGGAGCAGACCGGAATGACTCCCGCCGCTTTCCGACGGCGCGAAAAAGGATGAGGACGGTCCGCTTCTCTGTCACGGGATCTTGAGCCAGCCGATATCCCAGGCGGCGAGGCCGGGAATGATGACTTCCGCTTCCGTTCCGTTCCGCCGGACGGCCAGCCTGACCGGCTGTTCCGAGGGAACTTGCCATTCCGCTTCGGTCATCGTTTCCGGCACGTTCCGCAGACGCAGCGCAAACGGCTTCTGCCGTCCGATGGTCGCATTCACGGCGCAGACACTCCGCAGAGAGCCGTCCGGCGTGACCCGCGGCACCAGAATGCACTGGACCGGTTCCGCGGCCATGACCGGCATCTTGCCGTGCGCACACCAGTCGGCGACCCGGTTCAGGAAACGGACGCGCGAGGTGGAAATATACTTGGTGTTGAAACCGTCATATCCGAGCAGCGCGGCTCTGGAACCGTCCGCCCGTTCCAGCAGGACTGCACCGGGTCCGAAATCACTTCCCTGCACATTCTTATATCTGCTCAGGATCCGGCATGCCGTCCCTTCCGGCACTTCGAAAGCATATTTCCGGGAGGAGAAGGTGAAATTCCTGATGCAGTCCAGTCCCTGATTGAGCGGATCGTCCGTATAGAACTCGAAAGAGGAATCTTCCAGCAGCCGGGCGGAGATCCCGCCGATCAGACCGCTCAAGCCGCGCTTGGCGATGGCTTCGACCGCCGCACCGTCCAGCAGGACGTCGCCCCGGAGCGCTTCCGCCAGTTCGGATTCCGGCAGCTCGCGGGCGCAATTTTCCGTGATCTGCCGGCAGACCGCATACGGGGAATAGGCGCCGAAAGGAACTCCGGCGAGCAGCAGTCCCAGATCCTCCGCGCCGGCGGGGAGAAAATGAGCCGGACCGCAGAGACCGGTTCCGCCGGGCAGGGTGCCTTCATTATGCCGGATATAGCTCCGGTAGCAGGGCGCTTCCTTCGCCAGCGACTCCAGCAGTTCCCTGCCGTACCATTCCGGCGTCTCATACAGCGGATCCATGTTGAAATACGACAGACTGTCCAGGCCCATGGCCAGATAAAACAGGGATTCCAGCCGGTAGCCCTGCGCCGTTTTGCAGGTGAACGTGCGGGGATAGGATTCGATTTCCGGGCAGACCTGTCCCAGCGTTTCATAGCCGCACTGGCTGTGGAGCTGACGGGACATCGCGATCCCCTTGTCGATGATGAAATGAGGCTGACGGTCGCTGTAGGTCCCGCCGCCGGGCCGCGATCCCGAACGTTTCCCCGAAGCTTCCTTCAGCACGGGCAGAATATGATTGCGGATAAGTTCACGGCAGTGCTGAAGTCCGAACCGGGTTTCAGGCGAGATTTCGACCGTGGCTTTCGCAATCGTTTCCGCCACGGCGGTGAGACTGCGCAGCTGAAATGCTTCCCAGCGCTGTTTCAATTCGTTTCCGGCCGCCCAGGCGGATTCGATCTCCTCGCGTGAATAAGCGCGGCCTTCCTCCTTAGCAAACAACGCGAGACAATGCGGACAGCAGCAGCCGCCGCGATCCATGGCGGGGTTGTGGTTGTGGATCCGCAGATCGTCGTCGATCCAGACCGAGCCCGGATGCCATTGCGCATAGATTTTCGCCATTTCGCGCATGTAATCGAGGAACCCTTCCTGCCTCGGACAGTTGATATAGCGGCATTGTTCGCCGTGGATCCCCACATAGCTGCCCCAGGTCTTCCCTGCCGCTCCGGCTTCGGCGGTGACCCGGTCGCTGTGGCCGAGCGTGGCCTGGAACTGCAGACTCGGGATGATTCCCGCCTTGCGCAGTTCTTCGGCATGCTCCGCCATCAGGGCGGACATCCGGCGGTGTTCGTCCAGCACCGGGATGCCGATTCCCGTGGAAAACCAGACTTCATCGCAGCATTCCCGGTTCTGTTTCAGGATCGGAAACAGCCGGTTCCAGATAGCGGGATCTTCGTGGCCGAGCCGCAGCCGGATCATCATGATCGGACGGGCCGGATCGGGACCGAATACAGGATTCTTTTCAGACATGATTTTCACCTCATAATGTTTTTTACAATTGCCAGCCGCCGGCGATCGGTATTTCCGCACCGGTGATGTAGGATGCCGCATCGGACGCGAGGAACGCGATCAGTTCGCCGCATTCCTCGGAGGTGCCGAACCGGTGCATCGGGATCTGCGCCTTGAGGCTGTCCGCAAACGTCTTGTCGCTCAAAGCCGCTGCATTGCGGTCGGTTTCGATCACGCCCGGCAGGATCGTATTCACCGTGATGCCGTAAGACGCATTTTCCTGCGCGGCGGTTTTGGCGATGTTCATCAGCGCCGCTTTTCCCGCACCGTAGATCGCCAGTCGCGAAGCGGGCTGGATCCCGTTGATGCTGCCGACGAAGATCACGCGGCCGGAGTTTTTCTTCCTCATTTTCGGCAGGAGCGCGTTCAGCAGAATGCACGAACTTTCCACATTGGTGCGGAACATGCGGAGAAATTCCGCACTGTCGAAATTCGCCAGCCCGGTATAGCTCTGCACCGAAGCGTTCAGCACCAGAATATCCGGCACAGTCCCTCGTTTTATGAGCGTGTCGGCGAGTTTTTTTACCTCGTCCATATTGCCGAAATCGGCGGTAAGATATTCGGCATTCGCTCCGGCTTCGGCAACCGCGGAACGGAGTTTTTCACTGTCTTTGGAGCCGTGAAAGATCACTTTTGCCCCGAGCGAGGCGAGTTTCAGCGCCGCCGCCCGGCCGATGCCCCGGCTGGATCCGGTCACCAGTGCGGTTTTCCCTTGTAATGTGTTCATCATATCATTCTCCATACCTGATACAGAATTTCCATACGGTTTTTTTTCGCCCGGTCGTAATCCCCGCAGCGGGTGGTCAGAACGGCCGCATACATGTTTTTCGACAGGTCGAAAAGAACGGTCTGTCCGCTCCAGCCGCTGTGGAACAGCACGGTCCCGAACATCTCTTCGGCCAGATAGTTTTCATAGACCGACCAGCCGAATTTCCGGTAGCCGTGGAAATGCTCTTTGCGGTCGGGCATGATTTCCGCCATTTCCGCCTCGCCGAACAGCTGCTGCCCGGATTGAGTTTTTCCCCGGTGCAGATAACATTCCAGCAGTTTCGCAAAATCATTCGCACTGGTGAAAAGACCTGCATTGCCCGTGCAGCCGCCGTCCCGGTAAATCCGCACGGCCACGAAATCCGATATTTCACCCGGACGGCTGGTTCCCATAGTCTGGCCGAGCCGTTCGATGGGTATTTCCGGTCGCGGTTTTTCCAGACTGGTCGAGTTCATTTTCAGCGGTTCGAAAATTTCTTTCCGGCAGAAATCCGTGAATTTTTCCCCGGTGATGCGTTCCAGAATGAGGGAAAGCAGGATGTAATTCCAGCAGGAATACCAGGCATGCCGCGTCGGCGGATGGGGCGGCGGCGTGGTCAGCATGTTTTCCAGCATCTTCATCCCGGATTCATCGAAATACGGACGCTGCTGTCCCGGGACATCCCCGAATCCGGAAAGATGATTGGCCAGGTCGCGGACCGAAACGGGTTCATAAAGCGGCGCGGAATAATCTTTCAGATACTCCGTGAACGGCGCCTCGAAATCGATCAGTCCGCGGGTGTGGCAGATCAGCAGTGCGGTGACGGCCGCTGCGACTTTCGTCGTGCTGGCAACATCCAGAACCGTGTCCGAGTTCATCGGATATTTCCGTTCGGGGGAAGTATATCCCGCTTCGCATTTACAGAATACCGATCCGTCTTTTCCTGCCAGCACCACGCCGCCGAGAATGACTCCGTCATCGATATCCGACTGCAGGATCGACTGTATTTTCTTCATGTCCATATCTTATTTCAGTTCGACTTCGGCGGAGTGTTCTCTGCCGTCTTTGTCCTGCCAGCTCAGTTTGTAAGTTCCGCGGAAACCCCGGAATTCGACCGACCCGTCTTTTCCCGCTTTGACGCAGGTGCGGGTCTTCCATTCGTGATTGATGAGGTCGTCCAGCACAAAATAAACCGGCTTCGGCTCCATGTTGCGGCTGAAAAGGCCCGAAACCGAAGGTTCGCCGGGTGCCCCGCAGTCGTCGACCACGTTCCACCAGGTGATGCCCATCATCGGCTTCAGACTGAACCACAGCCGATAGAGATTGCGGGTGATGACCGCCTGGATCGCCTGTCCCCGCTCATCGTTGTTCGGCGCGGTGATGGTGATTTCGGAAAGATGGATCGGCAGTCCCGCTTTGCCCAGACGCTCGAAGGTCTCGTAGACCTGGTCCGGTGTCTGCACTCTGGTACGCGCGGCGTTCTTGTCGACCGGGATGCCGTCGGCGATATCCAGACAGATCTGCGGATTGAAAAGATGCATCTGCGCGCCCATGATGTCGATCTTGCAGCCGCGTTTCCGCAGGTCCCGGACCTGACGGAGATAATCTTCTGTAAGGTTGTAGTCGTTGATATTGAGCTTAGCCCGGTCGGGCAGGACGCTTTCGGAAATTTTGAAGGCGCGGTAAGTGTAATCGCCGGGCATCGGACCTTGCAGGGCCTTGCAGATTTTCGAGCCGGGGATCATGAGGCCCTGGCCGAAATCCGTGGCACTTTCGTTGACCACATCCCAGCTGTCGATTTTGTCTCCGTAGCGGACCGCGATCTCCATGATGCGCCGGGCGGTCACCGCATTCAGATACTCTGCGTATTCGGGGTATTTTTCCGCAAACTGATCCGCAGTCAGATCGCCGAATGCCCCTGCCGTTGCCCGGCCGTTCAGCCGGCCCAGTTCATTCCGGACGATATCGGTTTTCGCCAAAGCATCCAGCGGGATCTTTGCGATCAGCCAGTCGGGGATCTGCCAGGTGTTGTTGCCCCAGACGAGCGTATGGCCGTGCAGACGGATCCCCTTGCTCCTGCAGAAATCCACTACCGGATCGACCGCGGGCCGCCGCCAGTGCGGCTGATGTTTCGGATCGGGACAGCTGTTCCAGAATTCCGCACTGTCGCGGTATTCCGGCCGGAAACGCGGCTTGCCTTCCTCCAGTTCCAGCTGTTTCCAGTAGAATGCGATGGTGGCGGAATTGAACAAGCCGTCATGTCCGTAAAGCGCCCGGTATTTCGCATTGCGTTCGTCCGTGCCGAGCTGGTCGAAATTGAAGATGTGCGCACCGAAAATGAAAGCGCTTTCGAACTGTTCGACTTTCACTTCGGCTCCCGCGGGAATGCCTTTGACGGCGAAATGTCCGTCCGCCTTGCGGTTGGCTTCGATATCGCGGTCGATCTTCGCCTGAACTTTCGCGTTCCAGTTCTTCCAGTATTTCGGCGACATCGCCTGATTGTATCTTGTCATATCCATGGAGAAAACCCTTTATCAGAAATAGCCGCCTTTGTCGATGATCTCGGAAATGGTGTCGCCCTGACGCACCCACTTGAAAATATCGATCTCGTTGCGGCCGATGCCTTCGGCACGGAGCAGCACGTCATAC
>JAZUCR010000936.1:0-4886 GCA_045639225.1 Victivallales bacterium | reverse complement strand
AAAAAATACAATCCGATCTACCGCAGACCGGATTTCACGGTGGATCTGCCGGCACTGCAGCCGGGAAAGCATACTCTCACGATCCGTCTGATTGCGGATTATCCCAATGCGCCGGGGTTTCTGCTGTTCGGCCTCGAACTTCTGGAAGAGGGAGCCGACACCTTCGAAATTCTGGCCTCGCCGGAATTTTTCCCGGAAAATACGCCGTGTCCGGTTCTGATCCGGACCAATGAGGATAACGTAACGATCGGAAATACGTTGTTTGCGAAACGCGGGTTTCACGTGCTGACGCTTCCTCCGATGGCGGCGGGCGGAGCACGGCAGATCGAACTTTGTTCGGGAACTTGCCGCCGGACGGTGGAAATCAGTTCGATTACAGCAGGCAACCCGGACGGACTGCGGCTGTCGACCAGCGATGCGGTTTTCATTCACCAGAGTCCGGAAGATTTTCTCCGTTATCTGCAATGGTATGCTGGGAACCGGATCGGGAATACCTTGCGTTTCCGTCCCTGCTGGCGCTGGAGCGGTTCGCGCTCGTGCGATCAAGCTGCCTGGGAAACCATTCTGCCTCTGCTGCGGGAACTGAAGATGGATTATGTCCTGCAAGTGGATGCGCGTGAACTGCCCGGTAAAAATGCCAATCCATCCGATAAACTTTTGGCCGGTCCGGGTTATCTGGGACGGCAGGCGCATGAAAATGACGGTGCATTTTATTATTGGGGCGCTAATGATTATGCAAATCCGCCGCAGCCGGTTTCGGATATACTTGCCAGGTCGGTGGACGCGGGCGGGATCCAGCCGCATATAAGGCCGCCGCGGAACGGAAACCGGAGCTGGAGATTTTTTGATCCGACCAATGCGGAGACCATGGAGGAAGCCGCCGATGAGTTTGTAAGAAATCTGGCTGCCAGCCGGGGGGAATCCACCCGGCATTCAGGGCCGTCGCCGCTGTTCCGGTATTTCTTTCAGGCAGGATATGATTATCTGGAAACCGAGCAGATGTATGGACCGGAAGAACCGTTGCTGGGCGCGGTCCGGGGAGCATCGAAAGCCTATGGCAAAACGGAATTCGGCGCGCATCTGGCCACACAATGGAGTTCCGCCCCGCACGATACGGCGGAACATGCGGAACGCTATTGGCTTTCATTGTGCGACTGTTATCTGCAGGGTGCGACCCAATTCAATATTGAGGAAGGTCTCTGGAGAATGGAAGCCGGCTATGTGGATTATGACCGCTGCAGTGAAAACTGCCTGCGGCATCTGGCCGCGCATACCAGGTTCCACCGTTTCATGGAAACCCATCGGAGAAGAGGGAAACTGATCGTTCCGCTTGGAGTGGTTCAGGGACGGCATGACGGCTGGTGCTGCATCAGCCGCGACAATGTTTGGGCCAGGGAAGGATCGAAATGGGAATTCTCTGCTCCGGAGAAAAGTTACGATTTGCTGACTGCGTTTTATCCCCGCAGCCAGTTCCGTGCGATCTATGAACGACCGGTCTGCACGGTGGAACCGCACGGCTGGTATTCCGGAACGCCGTTCGGGCCGGTGGATCTGTTTCCGTTCGAAGGTGATTTTTCAATTTACCACACGGTGATTTTTCTTGGGTGGCACAGTTTTCGGTCGGAAGACGGCAGGAAACTGCTGGATTATGTGACGGACGGCGGAAATCTGCTGCTGGCATCTCCGCACCTTTCGCTGGAAACCGGACGCGGCAAACCGCTGCGGCATCAGGATTCGCCGGAACTGACCGCCCTTCTGGGAGCGAACTGGCAGCAGGCCGATAAGCCGTTCACCCGGACCGTCGGCAAAGGTCAGGTGATCTATTTCCCGCAAGAGTGCTATCCGGCGGAAATGGAATCCGCATACCGGGAAGCCATGCGCGATCTGGCGGAAAAGACGGTCCGCCATGAATATCGGAAAGGCTGGATCTCGGCCAATGAAGATGTGAATTTCACGGCATATGATGATACCGAAACAGGCATGAGAGTGATCTATCTGCTGAATATCCGCTGGTGGGACCGCAAAAGCTCGCGGGTAACTTTGCATCTGAACGGAGAAGATGTGCCGCTGGAAATTCCGTATGGCACGGTTCAAACTTTGACGCTGGCGGGAGGTTCGGCGGTGCGTTGCAGCAGCGAACTGGCCGATGTGATCAGTTTTGACGGACGGCGGATCGTCGTGCAGTCGCCGGAACAGGGAACACTGGAATTCCTCCGGGGAGAAGAACGGAAAAATCTGCCGTTCTGCCCCGGAATTACGGAAATCAACAGCTGAGCAGTCTGGAGACAATCATGAAAAAATTATTCGAAAAAATACGCAATCAGATAAATGGCAATGAACTGGTAAAAAAAGTCGAAGAACTGTGTAAAATTGAACACGGACAGACATTCCGGAATTATCATCAGTCGGCGGATCACATCTTGCATCTGCTGCAGGAAGACGGTATTCCAAATGTGGAAAAAATCTGTTTCCCGGCTGACGGAAAAACGTCATACGAAGACAAACGGATGCCGCTGGCCTGGGATGCGACGATCGGCAAACTCACATTATGCGATAAAGCGCATACCGTGGCGGCGGATTATCAGGTCCATCCATTTCATCTGATCAAAGGTTCCACCGCGACCAAAGCCGGCGGTGAAATCGTCCGGATCATTACCGAACAGCAGTTCCTTGCTGGGGAATCCCCGGAAAATGCGCTTGTCATTCTGGAAACCGATACCTGGCCGAGAGCAAAAGTGCTGACGCCGATTCTGGATCAGGGCGGACGGGGAATCATTTCCGATTTTCTGCAGGGCCGCTATGAATATCCCGATGCGCTCCAGTGGGTAACCGCCTGCACGGAAGGTTCGAATTGGCATGTCCAGAGCGAAGACCGTGATTTCATCGGCTTTTCCGTCAACTTGCGGATGGGCGCTTTGATACGGGAACGGGCCAATTGCGGAGAACTGACGGCAAGGATCGAATGCGACGGACGGCGTTATGAAGGGGAGCTCCCGGCAGTCACGGCCTTGATTCCCGGCCGCCGTAAAGAAGAAGTATGGCTGATGGCGCATGCCTTCGAACCTCTGCTGGATGATGATTCCAGCGGAGTCATTGCAGGAATCGAAGTTGCGAAACAAATCATGGCGATGGGAACGCCGGAATATTCTCTGCGCCTGATTTTCACCATGGAATTTTACGGATTCGCTGCTTTCCACGCCAATTTCCGCGGCAAGGCTATCGGCGGAGCCAATATGGATTCCCCTCCAACCAGAAAAAATGAATATTGCAAGATGACACCGCCCATTTCTTCCGTCCCGTTTCATGGTGTTGAGATCATGAAACAGATGGCGGACGAATTCAAGGAACTTCTCCCATGCGAATTGGCAAAGCCGGAATGTTTCGATGACATGTCTCTTTCGGATTCCACCACCGGAATCCCGACCGTATGGTTTCTCAAAAGAGTGGATGAAAGCAAATATGTTAAGCTATGGCACAATTCAGCACAAACAGAACCTGGATATCTGAATCCGGAAACGCTGGCAGATTTCACCGCACTGGAAGCCGTCTGGTTCTGCGAGACGCTGTTTTATACGGGTGCCCCGGCCAAACTTCCGGCGCTGGAATTGAAACCGGTCTCGTCTCCCTGGCGTTCTTACGCCGGACAGCAGGTCTTCGCACGGGCTCAGACCGGCTTTCCATACGATTTGGTCCGTGTCCCCAAAGCGCAGCGGATTCAGCTGCCGGACGATGTCATTTACGGTCCCATGGGATCGCTGCTTTCCGGCATGGACGGCCGAAAAAACATGGCGCAAATCATTCTGGAAACCGAGGCAGACCGGGAGATCACTCTTACGGATCAGCAGATCAGAAAATATTTGAATGCGGTCAATTATCTGGCGGACTGGGGATATCTTTCAGTGATACAGCGCAGTGAATTGACCAGAGAAAAACTTGCCGCCTCACTGGCGGAACTTGGAGTCATCCGTGGCGATGTTCTGCTGGTCCATTCTTCCGTTTCCCAATGCGGATATGTGAATGGCGGTGCTCAGACCATTATCAATGCTGTAATGGATGCGGTCGGTCAGGAAGGTGCCGCCTTGTTCCCGACTTTTACCAGACCTTATATTTATCTGGGGGACACACTTAACCGGGGCTGGAATTACCGCCCCTATGATCCGGCCGATCCCTCCCAGATATGGACGGGAATGGTCCCGCGCGTTCTGCTGGAAACGTTTCCGGATGCAAAACGCAGCAGACATGTGACCCATTCTTGGGCAGGACTCGGACAAAAAGCGGAAGTCTGCCTGTCGGAACATGGACCGCTCGATCCCCCGACCTCTTTAAATTCTCCGCTTGGTAAAGCGTTGAAAATGAACGGGAAAGTGCTTTATCTTGGAACCGGACTGGAACCATCAACTTTTCTGCATCTCATTGAAACGGTCAATCATGCCTCGTATCTTCAGTCAGCTGTGTGCCGTGTAAAAGAATCTGACGGGACTCTTCGGACAGTTCTGATAGAGGAGCACTTGCCCGGACACAGGGATTTTTATCGGGATGTCGATGCGGAAAACAGCAAGTTCTTCCGATGTGCGGTTCAGGAGGGACTGAAGATAGAAGAATCCTCTTTCGGCATGGGAAAACTGCAACTGATCGGATTACGGAATTTCTATGATGTCGCCATGAAATTGTGGAAGGAAGATCCACGCATTCTGCTGTGCGACAACCCGGATTGCCAATTCTGCAGCAGGTTTTAGATTGTCCATAGACTGGTGCGGTTAATTTTCATCATTCGCAAAAGCATCAAGAAAAGTTTTCTTTCACCGTAAGTGCCCAGTGAGGTACATCTTTTTCTGAAGCGGACCGTGTGCTAAATTACTCCTGAACCCCAACCCAGGAGGAATTAT
>JAZUCR010000935.1:0-2805 GCA_045639225.1 Victivallales bacterium | reverse complement strand
GAACAGATCGACGAAAACGGCTTTGGCCGTCAGGATTTTCTGGACGCACGCGCCCTCGGCTGTGACGTTGTTCGCCTGCCCATCCATTTTGAAAAAATCTGCACAGAAGACGACGGCTACAAAATCCCCGAAAAAATCCTGAGAATTCTGGATAACTGCGCCGCATGGTCGGACGAAGCGGGCCTTTACCTCATTTTCGACTTCCACAACGCCACCCATGCCGGCTCCTTCACGCCCGTGGACATTGAAAAAATCTTAAATCCCGTCTGGTCGCAGCTGGCCAAGCGCTATCAGGACAAATTCCCGAAGCTCATCTTCGAAATCATGAACGAACCCCACGGCATTGATGTGCCCGTGTGGAATGAAATCATCTATCGCGTATTCAAATTGATCCGCTCCATTGACAAAACGCATTATATCGTTGCCGGCGGCGCGGACTGGAACAGCACGGCAGCCATGAAAACCCTGCCCGATTTTGAAGACGACAAGGTCATCTACACCTTCCACTTCTACGATCCCCACACCTTCACCCACCAGGGCGCGCCGTGGTGCAACATGCAAAGAGTCGTCGGCATTCCCTTCCCCTATGACCCCGACAAAATGCCGCCTCTCCCCGAAAACCCCACCGAAACCGAATTGAATTGCTGGAAAAACTATCCCCAGACCGGCACCCTGGAAGCCGTCATGAGCTATTTTGACCAGTATGCTGCCTTCAGCCGTGAACGCAACGCCCCCGTTTACTGCGGCGAGTTCGGCTGCAACGCCGTGTTCGTAGACAAAGAGCTCAGAAATAAATGGTATAAAATCGTCACCGACCTTCTTGAAGAGCGCGGCATCGCCCGCACCAGCTGGGACTACCACGGCTCCTTCGGAATTTTCGACATGGACTGGGAAACCATCCGAAACTCCCACAACTACGAAAAACCCAAATTCCCCGAAGGTCTGAACCGAGGATTATTAAAGGCCATGGGTCTTAATGATCAGGTGTGATACTGCGCAGCAGCTTTTCATAATCAGAAGGACAACATAAGAGCTATGTATATCATGCGAAAATCTACAATAACCGTATCCATACTGATTGTTCTCCTGCTCGGAATATGGTTTCTCTTAAGAGATCTCTATGATATTTCTGAACACAAAGAAAAGGTCAGCAAATATGTCCTTGCCGGAATGGAGCAAATCGAAAAATGTATTTCCGAAGGTAATTATGACAATCTGCCGCAGGGTATAGAAATATCGGGAATTGAGAATTTGAGCAGAGACGAAGCATTATTCTTTGCGTGCGGAGCTGTCGGGATCGGTCCGGACGGGCTTTATTTCGGATTTTATTATTCACCGGAAGATGTGCCTGTCAATACTTCGGCTTCTTTCAGATATGGTCTGAAGAAGGACGGAAACGGATATGGCTGGAAACAGCAAGACGGAAACATGTACTATTATACAGAGCAGATCGCACCAAAGTTTTTCTGGTATGAATACACAACTTAAGCGGGAATGAACACACAATGCTGTCCAACCCATGGGATGCAATTCAAACCTGAGTAAAGCAAATAAAAGGAACGCTGTTTCAGAATCGAATCATGTGAAACAGCGTTTTTTTCATAGATTGTAGGGGCTGATGCCCACATCAGCCCGCAATCATTTTATCGAATCTCATACCCCGCATCGCCCAAAACCCTCATCGCTTTTTCAAAATTCTCTTCCTTCACAAGCACATAGTCCGTATTATACGTGGACACGGCGAAAATGCCGATCTGGTTTTCGGCCAGAACGCCTGAGATTTTCGAAAGGATTCCGATCAGGGAAAAATCAAGCGTCCCCTGAATACGGAAGGCTTTCCATCCGTCCTCACGATGGGTGGTGTTTCCGGGGACATGTTCCGTTTCGCAGACGAGGGAAATCTCCTCGTCTGTTTTTGCTGTGAAGAAAAATTCTTTTGTAAGGTCGATATCGCTCACGTCTTTAAGCTTACACACCGTAAGATTTTGAGGTAAGGTTTGAAGGATCATGTTTGCCTCCCCATTTACAGCTTTATCGCTCTGGTGGCGATGGACGAATTTATGTACTTGTCCAGCGCCGTTCCGCCGATATCTTCATAAAAACCGATAATAGCAAAGCCGGTCTCGATCTGGCCCTGAATCTGGTCTTCCAGCGTGTGGCTCCAGATATAGCCGCTTTCCTGGACAACCTTTCTCGTCTCGGGATCGTCCATATGGTCGACGTCGGCATACGGAATGGTGTTTGCGACGGACAGATCGCCTTGTTCCAGTTTTCCGACGTCAAAAATATATTCTATCGGATTTCCGAACCCCGACAATAACAGGCCGTTTTTTTTGAGAACCCTTGCGCATTCCTTCCACACGGGCCGGACGTCATCCACATATCCGTTCGACCACGGATGAATGATCAGATCAAAGCTTTCATCCTCAAACACGGACAAATCCTGCATGTTTCCCTGAACCGTTCTGATATTCAGATTGTCCCGTCGGGCGACAAACGCATCTTTCTCCAATTGCTTTGTGCTGTTGTCAAACACCGTCACGTCCGCACCGGCTGCCGCGAGTATCGGCCCCTGCTGTCCGCCGCCGCTTGCCAGGCACAAAACCTTCTTTTTCTTAAGGTCCCCGGGAAACCACTCTGCCGGAACCGGCTTTGTGGGCGTGAGGAGAATGCTCCATGTGCCTTCCCGGGCAAGTTTTACCGCTTCACTCGTTACCGGAATCGACCACACATCGTTATTTTCACTGCGTTCATCCCAGATTTTTCTGTTTTCATCGATATATTTCATTTTTTCTATCCCCGGCT
>JAZUCR010000934.1:0-3278 GCA_045639225.1 Victivallales bacterium | reverse complement strand
CATGCCCTTGACTTCGAAATACCAGGTGTCGGTTTCGCCTGGGGCGATGCGCTGGGTCTTGATCGTCAGCGGGAAGGAATGTCCGAATTTCTTATCTTCCACTTCGCAGAGCAGCGTGGCGTTGTCCCAAGTGACGCACGGCACCATTTTGCCGTCCTTGCCGGGGCGTTCTTTGACCAGTTTGGAGAGGACCGCGCGGACGTTTTTCGGAATGAAGCCGGCGCGGAACGGGAAATGGCAGGCATGCATGCCGAGGTCGCCCATGCAGCCGTATTCGCCGTTGAATTCGATCATCCGTTTCCAGTTGATCGGCTTCATCGGATTGAGGTCGGAGGAATGCAGGAAGCCGGAATTGACTTCGATCAGGGCGCCGAAGAAATCGGTTTCGAGCAGATGGCCGATCCGCTGCATCGGGGGATAGAACGGGAATTCCGAGCTGCAGCGCACGATCACTTCCGGATGTTCCTTGATGCAGGCCATGATCGCGTCGTTGGCTTTCTTGTCGATCCCGAACGGTTTTTCGCCGAGCAGATGACGGCCGGATTTGATGATGTCGCAGTAGATCTGTTCATGCAGGTTGTGGGGAACGGCGCAGTAGACCGCTCCGACTTCCGGATTGGCGAGCAGTCCCTTGTATCCGGCGGTGACCTGTTTGATGGTCGGGAAATTGTTCTGATACCAGGGATAGAGCGCGGGGTTCTTGTCGCAGACCGCGACCAGTTCCGGTTTGGCGTTGATTTCCGTCAGGTGGCACCACCGGGAGGTGGCACTGGCGAATTCGCGGCCCATCAGGCCCGCACCGATGATTCCGAATTTGATTGTTTTCATGATGATTCCTTTCTTGGAGTTATTGATCGTTTTTTCCGTTGATGAGATTGTCTTTGCCGAAATCGCTCCGGTAAAGAGAGATACCGCGGCACCGTTCGGTGCGGAGACCGTATTTCCAGGCCGGATCCTGCGTTTTCCACCGGATCCGGAACTGATCGAAAGTGACATTGTCGGCACATTCCACATAGACGGGAGCATCGGGGCTGGCGCCGGAAGCGCTTTCCGTGAATTCCTTTGCCTCGGAGGACGGGTAGCCGCCGTCGGTCCAGTCGAACAGGACATCGGAGAAACTGATGTCGCGGATATCGCCTTCCGAATAACCGATCACGCGGATGCTCGAACACCCTTCGCCGCGGATGTGATGGAAACTGATGTCCCGGATCGGCTGCGTGGCCGGGCCGTTGCCGTTGCCCCAGGCGTTGATCAGCAGCGCGATCGGCAGCTGGGCATTGATCCGGAGGTTTTCGAACTGGATGTTCTCGATCAGGGTCCCCGCGACCGGTCCGTATTTCGAACACAGCGTGATGCCCATGCGGGCATTGTGGATGATGCAGTTCGAGATCACCGCATTGCGGATGATCCCCGCGCCGACTCCGATCCGGAACGAGTTGCAGATCGTTCGCAGCACGCAGTTGGTGATCGTGACATATTCGCAGGGGCGTTTGACCTTGAGCTTCTTGTCGTTGCCGCGCAGGGTGATGCAGTCGTCGCCGCTGTCGATGATACAGTCGCTGACCGTGACGAACCGGCAGCAGTCGATGTCCAGACCGTCCCCGTTCCGGGTGTGCGGATGATTGTAGATGCGGACGCCGGAGACCTGAACGTTTTCGCAGCCGTGGAAAAAACAGGTCCAGTAGGGGGCGTGATACATTTCCACATCGCGGACCCGCACATTGCTGCATTCGCAGAAATAGACCATCTGTCCGGGCCGCCATTCGATCTTGCCGGACCAGGTTTTCTGCCATTCTTCCGCAACTTCGTAAAACGCTTTGCGGTTGCCGTCGATCCGGCCCGCGCCTTCAATGGTGACATTCTCCTGCTCGAGCGCGACGATGAAATGGGCGCCGGATGCCTGTTCCTTGACGGAAAAAGAGTTCTGCGGACAGAAATCATCGGCGTTGTAGTCTTCTTTGTCGGGACTGGCCAGCAGGGTCGCCCCGGCATCCAGATGCAGCCCGCCGTGGGATTTCAAATACAAGGTGCCGCACAGATAGGTTCCGGGCGGAAAATAAACTATGCCGCCGGCATCGATCGCTTTCTGAACCGCGGCAGTATCTTTGGTGACGCCGTCGCCGACGGCACCGAAATCTTTGACATTGTTCATGACTGGAATTCCTTGCTGGTTACTGCGTGATCTGCTCCGCGGTTTGCGCACGAAGCAGATCACGCAGGGAAATATGACCGCAGGACGGCCATATTTCCCCTTGCTTCAGCAGAAGCGAATCAGCCGAGCAGTTCCTTTTCGGTTTCGGCGATGGCTTCTTCGATGAGGTCCATACCTTTCATTGCCACTTCGTTGGGCATGATGATCGGCGGGCTCATGCGGAGAATGTGTCCGGCCGGGACCCAGGCGAGACCTTTGCCGAACGCCTTCTGGTAAACCATCTTGCCGGCTTCGTCGAACGGAGTCTTGAGCTTTTTGTCCTTGACCAGTTCGATGCCGAGCAGACAGCCTTTGCAGCGGGTGTCGCCGACGATTTTATACTTCGTGGTCCAGTCGGCCATGCGTTTCTTGAAGAGAACTTCGAGTTCCTGGGCATGTTCGAGCAGACCTTCTTCTTCGATGACTTCGAAGCAGGCGAGGGCGGCGGCGCAGGCCATCGGGTTGCCGCCGTAGGAGGTGGAGGCGCTGATTTTGTCGACGGCGTCGGCATAGGGTTTGCGGACGGCCATGCAGGTGACCGGGAAGCCGTTGCCGAAGCCTTTGCCGAGGGTGACCACGTCGGGGAGAACGTTCCAGTGTTCGCAGCAGAGGATCTTGCCGGTACGGCCCATGCTGGTCAGCACTTCGTCGGCGAACAGGAGGATGCCGTGTTCATCGCAGAATTTGCGGAGTTTCGGGAAGAAATCATCCGGCGGCATGATGGAGCCGCCCCAGCCCTGGATCGGTTCCAGCACGAATGCCGCAACCTGGCCGGTGGTGGATTCCTTGATGAATTTGTCGTAGAATTCGAGATACATTTCGGTATCGAGCGTGCCGTCGGGACGGGTCCACCACGGACGATAGGTGTCGGGGCGGGGGACCATGTAGAAACCGGTCGGACGGGCGGGTCCGCTGAACTTGGTCATGCGGGCGCAGCCGATGGAGTGACCGCTCTTGCCGTGGAAATCCATGAAGCAGGAGAGGAATTCATGTTTGCCGGTGGCGGCGCGGCAGGTGCGCAGACCGGCTTCGACGGCGGCGGTTCCGCAGTCATACAGCTGGAAGCATTTCAAATCGCCGGGCAGGG
>JAZUCR010000933.1:0-2306 GCA_045639225.1 Victivallales bacterium | reverse complement strand
GATCGAATCATTTTGCCAGGAACCGGGATTCCAGGCAGTACGGAGTTTGGACATTTCCGGTTCATCGCATTCCACGGCAAAATAAATGCGGCTGCCGTCATGAAAGGTTTTGAATCGGGTCTGCGCAGCGGCGGGCGTTTTGTTGCCCAGCTTCGTGAATCCGCTTCTCCATTGAACTTTTTGCCACACCGGATCAGATAAATCGCCGTCTATGATGACTTTTTCCCGGATCAGCGGAACCGCAAGCAGATTCAGCAGCGGCAGTATCAGAAGTCCGAAACCAAACAATCTTTTCATGATCTCACCTGGTCTTTATTTTTCGATGGAGAATTCAATTTGGGAAGACCGATATACATCCGTCTTGCCGGACGGCTGGTCTTTTCGACGGAAAAGCACATTGATTATGATCTCATAGTCCCCTTCCGGCCATCGATCGGTCGTTTCGAAAGAGTAAATATCTTTTACTTTATCTTTGGAAAGCCAGACCCACTTATGAAAGTTGATACCCTGCCATTTGGGATCTTTACTCTTGCGATTGATTTTAATGTTCAACGCTTCGATAAAATTTTCAGGGACACGCCCGACGTATGTGTAGGGTACCCAGGCAGCCATACGAAATTCTTCCGGACATTTCGATTCTATCTTGAAAGAAACAGTTTCTCCTGCCTTGAAACTGCTTTTTTCTCCCGCCAAAGTCGTTTTCACGGCAAAATCCTTGGGGTTCTGACCGAACATGACCAGCACGCTCAGAAGAGCAATCAGTGTTAAGATTTTTTTCATTTTTTCTCCTGTTTGGGTCCGTGAGATTTTTCCTTTTTAACTCTGCGGACTCGATTTGGTTGTTTTTATTGTTTTTCTGCTGAAATTCATCTGTCTTCATTTGGATCAGGGATAGGCACCCACTGCCGTTCCCCGGCCGACAAAATATGTCCAGCCTGAAAGACTCCTCATGGAATCTGACAGTTTTGCCGGTAAAATCCCCTCTGCATGTCCATCGGCATAACCGATATTGCATTTGCCGAGATGACGGAAATGCGGCATTGCATAGGCGCCCTGTGCGGTGTTGTTATCGTCCAAATATGGATAACCCTGCTTATGTTCGTATCCTTTTCTTAATGAATCACCAATAAGAATCATCTCGCTGTGAGATTTCCATTCGCGAACCCCTCCCGAAACCAGTTGAAACGGCTTGTTGCCGTTGAGATTATATCCCTTAGGCGCCTGGCTCCAGACACGGAGACCGTAAACGGAAGTGGAAATTTTGCTGAAATAAGAATCGGGACATTGAAATTCCGGTGCCACATTTTTTGCGGTATTGGCCGCTGAAGTATACCCGGAATTCTTCAGTTTCAAGGTATAGAAATAAGGTGATCTTCCCGGTTCATCCAGTCTGGCCGGGTAAGTCCACCCTTTATAGTCGTTGGCATATGCCGTAAGGGTCAAGGTGCATTGCTTCAGATTGCCGACACAATTGGAACTGACTGCCGTGGCTCTGGCTTTGCTCAGCGCCGGCAGGAGCATCCCGGCCAGGATCGCAATGATCGCAATCACTACCAGAAGCTCTATCAGCGTAAAACGGACTGTTTTACGCCGGAATGATGAATGATGATCCTCTGACACTCTGCGAACTGTGGAGGACAGCGAGATGAGTGATGACCTGTTGAGAATCTGGTTGTGCCTGCCGCGTGAAACGCTTCTCCGGATCGATGTGATTCCGTTCATTTTTTCACCCCTCTCTCTTTGATATTGTTAAATCATTCAACAATGAAATCTCTTTGGACTAAATATAAAAGGTATTCAATCATTTTCAAGAAAATTATGAATTATTTTTTAATTTTCTTGAATCATTCAACATTGGAGGGTATATTACCCCTGAAAATCAAAAGGAGAATGATCATGAACCTGCCGCGAACCGATAAAAAGACAGCGATCCTTCGAACCCTGCGGGCGGAATTGAACGCGAAAAAATATCCGCTGAACAGCCGTTTCCCGTCCGAATATCTGCTGGCGGAACGATTCGGAGTGAACAAAACCACTGCGAACAAGGCGGTAGCCGCGCTGACCTCGGAAGGGTATCTGAAACGCGGACGGGGAGGGCAGGGGACGATCGTGGTGCGGCATACGGTGTTTCCGAGAAAACATATTGCCTTTATCGGGAAGATCCAGCATCCCTTCATTGCGATGGAAGCGCACGGCGTCCAGGCCGCGGCCCTGGAAGACAATTCTCTGGTCAGTCTGATTTCTCCGTCGCCGAACGACCTGAATCGGATCCTGAACCAGCTTTCCGGAACGAAGATCGACGGGAT
>JAZUCR010000932.1:0-17320 GCA_045639225.1 Victivallales bacterium | reverse complement strand
GGGGCTGGAAACGGAAAAAAAGGTTGAAAAGGAAACTCCGCCTGCAAAAGACAGCACGGAAAGTCCCTCTCCTGCCGCACCGGGCAATTCACTGGGGCTCCGTATCATCGGTATTCTGAACCAGACTTACATCGTTGCGGAAAAAGCGGACGGTCTGATTCTGATCGACCAGCATGCGGCCCATGAACGGGTGCTGTTCGAAAAAATCCTCAAGGGGGTGGACGGCACCTTGTCCCAGCGGCTGCTGATCCCCGTTACACTGGAACTTACCCGTGCCGAGATCGTTTTTGTCCGGAAAAACAGCGAGGCGCTGGAAAAAATCGGTTTCGAAGCTGAACCTTTCGGCGCCAATACGATCAAGCTCAACGCCATACCCGCGGTCCTGAGCCAGGACAGTTCCGGGCAGATGTTCAAGGATATGCTGGCTAATCTGGCGGAAAGCGGCTCTCCCGGCGAACGGGCGAACTATGAACAGATCGCCATGTGTGCCTGCAAAGCCGCGGTCAAAGCCAATGATCAGCTTACCATCGCGGAAGCGGTTTCTTTGCTCCGGCAGCTTGCCCAGTGCGATCTGCCGTTCGCCTGTCCGCATGGACGGCCTACGATCCTGAATATATCCATGAAAGAGATCGAACGGCGTTTCGGCCGCCGCTGATTATTTGCCGCCGCCGTAAGGATACGGCAGGGGGAGACGGGTCTCGCTGGTGCCGGCCAGACAGGAGCCGATGGTGTAGACATACCGGAAACTGTCCCCGCTGACCGCGCCGGTGAAAAGCAGAGCCGCGGCATAGCGCAGCAGCATCGGCGGCGTCCAGATCAGGAAGGTATACTGTTTGCCGTCCTGCGGGACATAATTCCACTCCTGAGCGGGGACCAGCACATTGTTCCGGCGGTCGATCAGAATGAAATCGGTTTCGGCCGATTGAGTGATCCGGAGTGTCAGTCCGTATTGAGCCGCCAGCAGCGAGGCGACGGCGCACAAAATGAAATCCGCGCCCGGCGAATCATCCAGAATACTGCCGATGCAGAGATGATCCGGTTCGAGATCATCCTTGTGCGCACAGACGAAATTCATTTTCCGCATGAACATGCCGAGCGCTTCCAGCGAGTCGGGTTTGAATCGGTCGGCCTTTTCGAGCAGTTTTTTCCACTGCCGCCGGAGCGAGGCCGGCGAATCGTTGTCGAACCAGAGCAGATGAAGCTGGAACAACCCGTCCAGCAGCTGGAGATTCTGTCCGGAAAGCCGTTCGGTCAGAAGCTTCCGGCGGCGCCGGAGCACCATGGCGGACTGCAGCTGATGGATCCGTTTCCGGAGCCCGGGATCGGCGGTTTCCTGAAGCTTGCGCAAAACCGGTTCCAGCTTTTTCTGGTCCCGGCGCAGCAGTTCGGCCATGGCCAGAGAAGCGGATTGTTCATTTTCATCGTTCAGCAGACTTAAAAGGCTTCTGTATTCAGAATCCATGCGGACCTCAATTCTCCTTGACAGGGAAAACTCCTTTCAAGGCATCCGAAGCGATTTTCTTGACTTCGGGAGAGAAATCGGAATTGATGATCCAGCGGAGAAAGCCCGGGTCGTCCGCGGCGATGGTCCGCAGCGGGGTTCCGGCTTTCTTGCTGAAAGCGACCACCGCCTCGTTGTTTTTCCAGCGGAACCGGCCTTCCGGATCGATCGCGGTCTGGTTGGAAAGACAGAACCGGTGCAGTTCATCCAGATTGTCAGGGAATTTTTCCATTCCCTCCGGCAGCTGGTCGGCGGTATATTGGGAATATTTCCTGACTTCGCTTTCGAAGATCTCAAAAGATGCCAGGGTGTCGGCGGCGGCACTGTGAGCGTTTTTCATGTCTTTGCCGCAGAAATAGCGGTAAGCGCTGGAAAGCGTGCGCGGTTCCATCAGAGAATAGAGATTGTATGAATCCACGATCCGGCGTCCTTCGGTGGTGAAATCCAGTCCGGCGCGGGAAAATTCCCGTTTGAGCATCGGGATGTCGAATTTCAGGATATTGTAGCCGCCCAGATCACAGCCGTCCAGGAAGCTCAGCAGGTTTTTGGAGACTCTGCGGAAGGTTGGTTCATTGGCCACATCGGCATCGTAAATGCCGTGCACCGCACTGGATTCGGGCGGAATGGGCATTTCCGGATTCAAACGGCGGGTACGGATATCCCGGGTGCCGTCCGGCATGACTTTCAGCACGGAGATTTCCACGATCCGGTCGGTCTGCAGATTTACCCCGGTGGTTTCCAGATCGAAAAAAACGATCGGACGATCCTTGATCAGATCAGACATTTGAGCATGCTCCTTGATTTGAGGGAGAAAGGATTACAGGCCGTTTTTCTTTTCCAGAACGTTCATGGCCTTGGAAAGAGAGATCTCATTTCTCTTGAAGGCGAAATCGTTTTTCTGCCAGCCGATGATCAACATGCCGTAGCGGTCCAGCAGTTCGGAAATCTCCAGAATTTCAGAGAGTTCCAGCTTGTCCTGATACTGGCGGATATAATTGGCATAAAGATCGAGCATGTTGCGGGCCAGCTGGACCTCGCCTTTATTCAGCGAAGTTTTGACCGGAATACGACGCATCAAATGGCGGTAATGGTCGACCCGGTTGCCCATCTGTTCCTTGGCCACATGTTTCTGAAGCACACCTTCGCGCCGGAGCTGGATCGGCACCCAGAGAATCAGATACAGTTCCAGAGCCACAATAATGAAGAAAAAAGTGATTGCGAACCAAGTCACGAAATCACTTTTTCTGCGGCAGGAATATTGAGCTCTGATCGCTTTGGTGATCATATCGTTGTCCGACTGGCGGGAAAAATGGAAAAAAGGGAGTCCTCTTTTTCGCAGAAGACTCCCAGTTCAATCAATCAACCGTCTCAGCGAATGGCGTTGCCGCTGACCTGGACATCGTTATACCAGAGCACCAGGAAGATCGGCAGCCAGCAGGTGGTCCGCTCTGAACTCAGATCGGTGATGGTGGTGGCATCTTCGCTGGCAGCTTTTTTCGTCAGCATCGCAACCGCATTGTCTACCCGCACCGTATCGGTGAAGATCGCACAGCGGCCGGGCTGCTTGCTGCTGCCCGAGAAAAGCGGCAGATTAAACAGGTAAATACCCCAGATGTCCGCATTCATATGGGCTACACAAGCCGCATTGGGGGCGTCCGTGATTTTAACATTGTTGAACGTGGTGGCCACTTCGATCGAAGAACAGGCCGTCATCACTGCCGCAACTGCGGCCGTCGCCATTACTGCCAGCATTTTTTTCATTTTTTTTATCTCCTTGGTTGGTTTCTTTCAATATTGTAAATTTACTATGTTTTTTGCAACATGCAAGTGCTGATTTCAAAAAATCCGATTATTTCAGCCGTTCGATCGCCCTCCAGGCAATGTCCGTCCGGAACTGCACCCCTTCCCAGTGGATCTTTTTCACCCCGGAATAGGCTTTTTCCACGGCTTCGGAAACGGTTGCCCCCTCAGCGGATACAACCAGCACGCGGCCGCCGGAATTGACGATCCTGCCGTCCTTCAGAGCCGTACCGGCATGGAAAACGATACAGCCTGCGGCTTCCGCAGCCTCGATCCCCGTGATCGGAAATCCTTTTTTCAGACTGCCCGGATATCCTTCCGAAGCCATGACCACTCCCACGCACGGATTGACGCTCCAGTCCATGACCGCTTCGGCCAGCTTCCCGTTGGCCGTCTTGAACAGAACATCGAACAGGCTGCTTTTCAGCCGCGGCAGAATCGCTTCCGTTTCCGGATCGCCGAACCGCACATTGAATTCCAGCACTTTCGGTCCGTCTTTCGTGACCATGATGCCGGCGTAAATGATTCCTTTATATTCCAGTTTTTCGGTCTGGATCCCTTTCAGGAAACGGTCCAGAACCTGTTCCTTAACGGTATTCATCAGCGCATCGGTCACGACCGGTGCAGGGGAATAAGCGCCCATGCCGCCGGTGTTCGGCCCGCGGTCATGATCCAGCAGCCGCTTATGATCCTGCGAAGACACCAGCGGAACGATGGTTTTGCCGTCGGTCAAAGCCAGAATGGAGGCTTCCTCGCCTTCGAGCAGCTCTTCCAGCACCACGATGCTGCCGGCTGCGCCGAAAGTCCCGGAAAAACAGGAACGGACGGCATTTTCCGCTTCCTCCCGGTTTGCCGCCACGATCACGCCTTTTCCGGCCGCCAGACCGTCGGCTTTCACCACGACGCCGCGTCCCGCGGCATATTCCGAAGCGACATATTTCAGCGCGCTTTCACAATCCGAAAAACTGGCATAGCGGGCAGTCGGGATCCCGTATTTGACCATGAACTGTTTGGAAAAATCTTTACTGCCTTCCAGACGTGCACCGGCTTTCGAGGGGCCGAATACCGCAATGTTCTTTGCCCGGACTGCATCGGCAACTCCCTGACACAGCGGAAGTTCCGGTCCGACTACCAGCAGATCGATCCCGTTTTTTTCGGCAAAATCCGCCACGGCGGCATTGTCTCCGGCCGGCAGACTCACGCATTCGGCGATTTGCGCAATACCGGGATTGCCCGGAGAACAGTAGAGACTGGTGACTTCCGGACTCAAACTCAGTCCGCGGCAAATTGCATGTTCTCTGCCGCCGCTGCCTAAAACCAGAACTTTCATAAATAGAACGTCCTTCAATTATTGTTTAGCCTGGGCCGGTTTCTTAGCCGGGGCGGGAGCAGGTTTGGCTGCGGGAGCCGCCGCAGGTTTTTTAGCCGGAGCCGGTTTGGTTGCGGGAGCCGCCGCGGGTTTCTTAGCCGGAGCAGGTTTGGCCGTCGGAGCAGGCTTCTTAGCCGGGGCGGGAGCGGGTTTGGCTGCGGGAGCGGGTTTTTTGCTCAGGGTCTTCACGGGAGCAGGAGCCAGTCCCGCGGTTTTCGCCGGAGCGGCTTTCGCGGCATCAGCCTTGGCCGGGGCGGCTTTCGCTTCCTGTTTCAGCAGCAGGGAACCTTCCCCGGAGACCGCCGCTTTGGAACGATGGCCGGTCATCACTGCGAGGATCAGAGTCAGCACGAAAAAGAGCGAAAGGAGCACCACGGTGACCTTGGAAAGCTGACTCATGGCCTGGGCGCCGAAAACGCTTTCACCGATGCCGCCGAAAGCGGATCCCAGACCGCCGCCTTTGGAGGGCTGAACCAGAACCAGACCGATCAGCAGAACCGCAATGAGCACCACTGCAACATAAAGAAACGTACTGATAACTTCGAACATTTGACCATCACCTTATTTTTGTGTTTTTGTTTTGTCTGTTATTCAAAATATATACAATACCACCGTTTTGCAGTTTTTTCAAACGGGAAATCAAATCTTTTCCGGCTTTTCTGCAGGAAAATGGCACGCGCAGAGATGTTTCGGGTCGCCGCCGACGCTCCGCAGGACCGGATCTTCCTGTTTGCAGATGTCCCGGCAATACGGGCAGCGCGGGTGGAAACGGCAGCCGGACGGCGGCTTCAGCGGCGACGGCACATCGCCGGTCAGAATGATCCGTTCGCTTTTTTTCTCCGGACGGGTAGTCGGTACCGAAGAGAGCAGGGCACGGGTATACGGATGGGCGGGATGCGTGCAGAGTTCGTGCGCCGGTCCGGTTTCGGCCAGCCGACCCAGATACATCACCATGATCCGGTGACTGATGTGCTCGACCACGGCCAGGTCATGGGCGATGAAGAGGAACGCCACGCCGGTGTTTTTCTGGATATCCTGCAGCAGATTGACGATCTGGGCCTGGACGCTGACATCCAGCGCGGAGACCGGTTCGTCCGCCACGATAAAACGCGGCTGCACGGCGAGCGCCCGAGCGATCCCGATCCGCTGACGCTGTCCGCCGCTGAACTGATGCGGATATCTTCTGGCATGTTCCGGTTTCAGACCGACCTGTTTCAGCAGTTCGGCGATCCGGTCCGCCCGCTCCTGTTCATTCAGTTTCGTATGGAGTTTCAGTGCCTCTTCGAGCGCGCTGTAAACGCTCATTCTCGGATTGAGCGAGGCATAAGGGTCCTGAAAGATCATCTGGAATTTGCCGCGCATCCGGCGCAGTTCCGGACCGTGCAGCGAGCCCAGATCGATCCCGTCCAGCCAGATTTTGCCGGAGGTCGGTTCTTCCAGCCGGATCAGCTGACGGGCCAGCGTGCTTTTGCCCCAGCCGCTCTCGCCGACCAGACCCAGCGTCTCCCCCGCATCCAGCTCGAAAGACACATCGTCCAGAGCACGGACGAACCGTTTCGGTCCGAACAGCGGCGAAGGCGCACTGTAATACTTTTTCAGATGTTCCACCCGAAGCAGCGACATGGATCCAGATCCTCGAAATGAACCGGAAACGGTTTATTTGGCGTATTCGACCGCCCGGGTTTCGCGAATGACGGAAACCTTGATCTGTCCGGGATAATTCATCTCTTTTTCGATTCTGGAGCAAATGTCGCGGCTGAGCACCTGGGCCTGGGCTTCGGTGATCTTTTCGGGCTGGACCACTACGCGGATCTCGCGGCCGGCCTGCAGCGCGAAACAGGATTCCACACCGTCGAATTCACCGGCGATGGTTTCCAGCTGTTCCAGACGCTTCAGATAGAGTTCGGTCGTTTCGCTGCGGGCGCCGGGACGCGAGGCGCTCAGGGCGTCGCAGGCATTGGCCAGATAAGCATAAAGCGAGGTGCCTTCCACTTCTTCGTGGTGGGCGGCCACGGCATTGACGACATCCTTGGCCTCGTTGTATTTGCGCAGCAGATCCGCACCGATCGCGGCATGGGTGCCTTCGACCTCGTGGTCGACGGCTTTGCCGATATCATGGAAGAGACCGATCCGGCGGGCTTTCTGAGCATCCAGACCCATTTCCGCCGCGATCGTGCCCATGAAGGCTGCGGTTTCGATGGAGTGTTTCAGCACATTCTGGGAGAAACTGAAACGGAACTGCAGACGTCCCAGCAGCGTGATCAGCGGCTTGGGCACCCCCTGCAATCCGCAGTCCAGCACGGCTTTTTCGCCGGCATCGAACACTTCGTCATCGATCTCCTTACGGATCTTCTTGATCAGTTCTTCGATCCGGGTCGGATGGATCCGTCCGTCCGCGATCAGTTTTTCGAGCAGACGGCGGGCAACTTCCTTGCGGATGGGATCGAAACAGGAGATCACGACGGCTTCCGGGGTGTCGTCGATCAGGATATTGACGCCGGTAGCGGCTTCCAGAGCGCGGATATTGCGTCCCTCACGGCCGATGATGCGGCCTTTCATCTCATCGCTGGGCAACGGGATGGTCGCGGTGGTGCGTTCGTATGTGCAGTCTCCGGCATAGCGCTGGATCGCCAGCATCAGCAGCCGCTGGGATTCCCGTTCGGCTTTCTGTTTGGATTCTTCCACGATATTGCGGATCAGGATACCGCACTCATTTTCGACTTCGCCCTTGAGTTTTTCCAGGAGCATGGCGGTGGCGGTTTCGCGGCTGAGCCCGGAGATCCGCTGCAGTTCGTCGATCTGGCGGGAAATGTTTTTCTTGAGTTCCTCTTCCTTGCCGGCGAGACGTTCCTTGATCTGGTCGATCTCATGCTCTTTGTTTTCCATATTCCGGACTTTGGCGTCCAGAGAATCGGATTTCCGGTCGAAGTTTTCTTCTTTCTGAGCGAGACGTCTTTCCGAAACCTGGATCTCCCGGCGGCGTTCCTTCATCTCGTTCTCGAAATCTTCCTTGATTTTGAGAACATCGCTCTTGGCGGTCACGCGGGCTTCGCGGAGGATCCGTTCGGCTTCGCGCTCGGCATCGTTTCTCATCTGATTCGCGGCGGCGACAGATTTGGACCCGGCCGCACGGACCACGAAGTAATGCACGATCATGCCGGCAACCAAACCCACGAGCAGGGCGGCTGCTACGAAAATAATTTGCATCAACATAACAACTTTCTCCTTTATCTGTTATTCAAGTTCATTCCGACGGAACAATGCGGATTCGGTCACCACCAGCTCGAGAAGCCGGTCATGCTCTTCCCTCGGCACTGCCGCCGTCAGCTGACAATCATAAGCAATTCCCGCGGCGGTGCCTTCGATTCCGGCGAGAAAACGGTCATAAATCCCTTTTCCCCGTCCCAGACGTCCGCATTTCCGGTCGAACGCCACTCCGGGCACCAGCCACAACGCTTTTCTCAGCATGGCCGGGGACACCGACGGCGCATCCCGCGGCGGTTCAGGCATTTTCCATTTGCCTTCCACCAGCGTGAATGCTTCATCAGCAACCGCCATTTCATACTGGGAATCCTGTTCCCGCCAGCGTGGAAAACAGATTGTCTTGCCTTCCGCGCGGGCTTTTCGGAGCAACGGGATCAGGTCCGGCTCCGTTCCGTCGCTGGCATACGCCGCAACGATTTCTGCTTGCCGGAATTCCGGCAAAGTTTCTACTCTGGTTTGGATCGACAAATCGGCAGACTTCCGGTAGTCCGGGGCAAGATCACGCCTGGCCTGGAGTTTTTCCCGCCTCAGAAGCTGCTTTTCAGTTGGTGTCCGATCTGTCATCGCCCGTTTTCTGTTCCCTGATTGAACAGCGGCAGTGAATATTGGTTGGAATTATACGGAAAAAACCTCCCCGCGGCCGCAGGATGCGGTCCGCAGTTCCGGTCCTTTCAGCCTTTTTACAGCTGTTTTCCGGCATAATCAATACAAAAATCCTCCGCCGTCTAGCGATCGGTGCATAATACTTCCTACGGGGATTTCGTGGCGGTTATCTCAACACTTTATAAAGAAAAAAGGCTGTCCTCCCGGATCGACTGCCGTCGGTTCCGAAAGAAACTTATCCATTTTGTTTACAAATATTTCCATAAGTCGCGAAACATCCCGTTTCCAGTGTTATCCACCGGACCGCCAAAGTTTTGAATTTTGACGTTTTATATGTGAATCCTTCCGATGTCATTCCGACATCTTCCGGCCTTTGACAAGTAAAATACCTCTTCCAATGAAAAAATAAAGTTTTTTTTCATAAAAAAAAGCATTTTTTTCAAAAAAATACGATTTTTCTTCGAAAAAAAGCCCGGAAAAAGAAAAAATCATCCGAATTTCGGTTTTTTATGACAGCGGCAAGCCGCTGAAAGTATGAAGTATGAAAAAAACAACTTTATACTTGCAGCGAGCAAAGCGAGCGGTCTTTTTACTTGCAGGCGCAAAGCGCCGGTCTTTTTACTTTATGGAGAATGCGCAAACGTGAAATACGATCAGGCAAACAAGTGGATGGACAGCCGGCTGAACCTGCTGACCAATAAGAACTCCCGGCAGATCGCCGCGGACATCCCCGCGAAAGTCCGCGCGCAGATGTTCTTTTCCGCCAGCGTCGCCGACGCCCGCGTCCTGGAGAAGATCCGCGAAGTCACCCGCGCCTATTTCCGCGGCGAACTCGGTCTCGCCGAAGCCCGCAAGCGTTTCGCGCAGTGGATCGACGCCCGCGGCATCGGCGACCCCAGGGACCGACGCATGTCCAACATCGCTTCCGCCGCACGGATCGACCTGATTCTTTCCCAGCAGGCCAAGATGGGCGCAGCCGTCGGCCGTTACCAGGTCAGCCGCGATCCCGACATCGAGGAGCGTTATCCCTGCTGGCGGTACATCGCCGGACACAATCCCCGGCCGGAACATGCCGCCCTCAACGGCAAGGTCTTCCGCAAGGACGACCCCTTCTGGGCGACCCATTACCCGCCCTGGGATTTCAACTGCAACTGCGACGTCGAGGACTGCGACGAACCCGCGCAAACCCCGCCGAAATACGACACCAAGCCGCCCGAAAGCGGTTTCCAGTTCGATCCCGCGCACGCATTCGAGAAGTTCGATTTCAACGCCATCAAGGATCCCGGACTGCAGGCACAGGCCAGGGCCGGCGTGGAGAAGATACTGGCGGAGAGAAGTCCGACCGGTCGGACGGGTCAGACGGGTCAGACGGAAACGCCGTATATGAATTTTCAGACCGGACTTTCACAGTCCCGGGCTGATGAACTGATGATGCTTATGCGGCAGGATCCGCAGAAGGGGATCGAGGATCTTGCCGGGGAACTGGAAAAAACCATTACGCCGGAGATGTTGAAAGACATCAAGGCGAAGAAGACCCGCGAACAATGCATTGCGGAAGCCAGGGCAGCGGTTCCGCCTGAGGTTATGAAGCGAACAGACGACTATGTGGCCAGTCTGCCGGATGGTGCGCTTGACCCGCTGTTCAAATACACCAACAAGGACGAAGACGGGATAAACAAAGCACTTCGGAAAAATACGCAGACTCCGGAAGAAACCGCCAAAATCAACGCGTTTTCCAAATTACTGGAGAACGGTCCGAAGTATCATGGCGTGTGTTTCCGAGGATGCTATTTCGATTCGGAAGAACAGGCGAAAAATTTTGTCAGAACGCTTCTTGATTCGCCGGAAGAGCTGAAAGGCTTTACCTCTTTGAGTCCGGATTTCGCCAGTGCGCTTTATTACGCAAGCAAAGCACCGGGACATGTGATCGTTGTGATCCCGGAATCGACCCACGGAGTATATTGGGGTCCTTACAGCAGCCAGCCGCGTGACCATGAAACAACGCTGGACTGTAAATTTTATTTGAATGGGCTTGCATTTTGCAAAAAAGGTGATACATTGTATGTGTTGGCAGAGGAGACTGAAAGATGAAAAATGTGGTCGTTCCAAGAAATACCCGCGGCAGCAACATGGATGAACCTCTGTGGTTTCCCCCCGATGCAAAGCGACCGGACAATCTTTCGCCGGAGGAAAATGCCCGGCGTGATGCTCTGCTGAAAAAGCTGGAAGAAGATTGCAAAGACTGGCATTTCAGCAAGCAGAGAAAATACTGACAACTGAAAATCTGAAAAACTGACAACTTGTTTGCACACTGGTGAAACACCCCGTGTGCTTTTTCGCGCTTTTTTCTGACCTACCACGGCGCCACAGCGCATCGCCGCAGCCGGGATGTGTTTTCTCCTTGACACTCCCGGCTGCGGGCTTTTCCCGCGGACTGTGGACTCGGTGGACACGGTGGACACCCTGGACTCGGTGGACGCCGCGCGGTACACGGTGCGGCATCGTCCACGATGTCCACCCCGTCCACATCGTCCGACCGGCGCGAACTTTTGTCGGACTGGTCGGACCTGTCGGACGGGTCGGACACCGCGGAAGACATGGCCTGACGCGAGATCTTGTAACTTGAGACCTGAAACTTGTAACTCTTCACAGGAGGTTTACGCAATGTCAGAACCCGAACGCACCCCGCCCGAATCTTTCCAGCTGCTGAAATTCGGCGCCAATGTTTACACCAAGGACGGCAAGGAAGATTCCTTCCGGTTCGACGACGCCAGCGCCGACGCGCTGATCGCGGAATTCAATTCCCGGTCCCGCGACCTGGTGATCGACTTCGAACATTCCACCCTCTCCGGCAATGAGCAGAAAGAAGAAAGGGGAAACATTGATCAGAAAAGAATCTTCGCCATTTGGAACAGGATATACAGGAAAAAGAGATTCCAGAGAAAGGTGTTCAAACTCATTTTTCCGTTTCCGCAGCAGTTCATTTTTCGGCTCCTTATCGGAAAAGTTTGACTGCTTCCCGGAACATTTCGCCGAAAACGGTATAAGGCAGGATCGAACGGAACAAAAACAGCAGAATGGTCAGCTGGCACGCTGTCCAGATCAGTCCGATGATTGAAATTTTGTTTTTGCAGCACTCCATATCTGGCTCCTTTTGTCAACAATATAACATGGTTTACGCAAAATACAAACGTTCGGAACGCTGGCCGGATCAAGTATCCTGCCGATTTATTTTTTCGGTGTGATATCCGGTTCCATCCGGCAGACTTTGCCCGGATTGCAGAGATCCTGCGTCCGTCCCGCCAGCAGGTCCTGATAATATTTCTTCTTGTATTTCAGGATCTCCATCTGCTGGTTCAGCATCTTCAACTGTTCATGCAGGACCTTTTCCTGTTTGAAAATCAGTTCCGCCCGTTCGGGGATGGTCGAATCGCCTTTCAGACACATCCGGATATATTTGCGCACATCGTCCACGGGCAGGCCGGTCATACGGAGACAATGCACCAGTTTGAGCCACGCCAGATTGCGGTCGGAAAACATCCGGATATTCCCCGCGGTCCGGTCGACTCCCGGGATCAGATCGGCATTGTCATAATAGCGCACGGTATAAGTCGTCATTCCCAGTTTTTCCGCCACTTGCTTGACGGTGTATTTCGGCGTCGAATCGGTCAGCCCTTCGAACGGATGGTGATTTTTTTTCATGAGCAGCCCCTCTGGTTTTATTGTTAGTGTAACTTTAATATACACCGTTTTTCCCGGAACGCAAACGGAGAAGTTCCGCGCCGCTTGATTTTTTGCCGGACCACGGATATATTGCTGAATGAAATCGAATATTTATTTTTGAAAATGAAAAGGAGGAATCATGCCGGAACTGCCGGAAGCCGAAACGGTAAAACGAGCGCTGGCGCCCGCACTGGAGGGACGCACGGTCACGAAAGTCGAACTCTTCCTGCCGGCGCTCCGCAGTCCGCTGAAACCGCTCCGGAAAGCGCTGCCTAACCGGAAAATTCTGAAAGTGTTCCGGCGTGCGCGTTATATTCTTGCCGCGCTGGACGATGGGAAATTTCTGGTGATCCATCTCGGCATGACCGGCGTGATCCGGATCGAAGACGGATCGGTCCCGCGCAGGAAACACGAACATGTGTTCCTGCATCTGGACAACGGAATGATTTTCCGGTTCGAAGATGTCCGCCGGTTCGGCGAACTGGAAGTGCATCCCGCGGGGAAAACCGGCCTGCCGGCCAAATTCGATTCCTTTGGACCCGAACCGCTGACGGATGATTTTTCGCCGGAATATCTTTACAACGTGTCCCGGAACGTCAAAGGGGCGGTCAAGAATTTCATCATGGACAATACCGTAGTGACCGGGATCGGCAATATTTACGCTGCGGAAACGCTGTTCGCGGCGAAGATCGATCCGCGCAAGCCGACCGGGACTTTGACTCGTCCGCAATGCCGCAGGATCACCGAACAGGCCAAACGGATCCTGACGCGCGCCATCGAGGCCGGCGGCACCACGATCGCCGATTTCAAGCAGGTCGACGGAACGGAAGGCCGCTTCACGGTCGAACTGCAGGTCTACGGCAAAGCCGGCGAGCGCTGCCCGCGTTGCGGCACCGTGTTCCAAAGCGTAAAAATCGGGGGCAGAACTTCGGTGTTCTGTCCCCGATGTCAGAAATAACGGCAATCAGGCCGGATTATTTTTTCCGCACGGCATCCGCGGCCCGTTTCAATGCGGGCGCACTCTTGCGGATCATCTCTTCGCTGACGCTGCAGAACGCCATCCGGATATATCCGGGCGTGCCGAACGAACTGCCTGCAACCGCGAGCACATGTTCGTCGATCAGCGCCTGGACAAACACATTTTCATCCGGCACCGGCGACTGCGGGAAGAAATAGAACGCGCCGCGCGGCAGCGTGAACTTGATCCCCGCATCGGTCAGCGCCTGCGCCAGCACATCGCGTCTGCGGCGGTAGATTTCCAGGTCGACCTTTTCCGAGGCGCAGTCCAGCAGGATCTTCTGCGCAATGGCCGGCGCATTGACGAAACCGAGGATCCGGTTGCAGAAAATCAGTCCGTTGACCAGTTCATCGGCGCCCGCCATATCGGGCCGGACCGCCACGTAGCCGATACGTTCGCCCGCCAGCGACAGGCTCTTCGAGAACGAGCCGATCACCACGCTGTGGCGGAAATATTTGAACACGCTCGGGATTTCCGCTCCGTCGAAATTCAGGACCCGGTAGGGTTCGTCCGCCACGATGTAGATAGGTTTGCCGTATTTGTCTTCGGCGGCGTTGACCGCTTTGGCGATCGCTTCGTAATGGGCCGCGGTGTAGATCTGTCCGGTCGGGTTGTGCGGCGAATTGAGGATGATGGCGCGGGTTTTTTCATTGATGGCGGCGGCCAGACGGTTCGCATCGGGTTCGAACGTGAAATCCACGGAGGGGACCGGCACCAGTTTGCCGCCGGAATTGCCGACGTAGAACCCGTATTCCACGAAATAGGGACATGGGGTCAGGACTTCTTCGCCGCGGGTCAGGATCGAACGGAAAAAGACATTGATGCCGCCGGCGGCGCCGCAGGTGATCACGATGTGTTCGCCTTTCAGGGGCACACCCTGTTCGGCGGAGAGCAGTTCGGCGAGCTTGGCGCGGGCGGCGGGATAGCCGGCGTTGGACATATAGCCGAGAGAGAACGGCTGGCGCGTTTCGGCCGCGATCCGTTCCAGGGATTTTCCCACCTTGGCGGGCGGCGGCAGATCGGGATTGCCGAGACTGTAATCGAAGACGTTTTCCGCTCCGTATTTCTGTTTGAGTTCCATTCCGGCTTCGAACATTTTCCGGATCGCGGACGAATGCGTCAGGCATTCCTTGATTTCTTTTGAGATCAGTTCCATAATCAATTCCTTCTGCGGTTGGATTTTATTGGAAATAAATATATCGTATGGCGGATTTCTTTCAAGCTCGATTCAAATGAAAAAATGAAAAAAAACTGAAAATGACGCCTGTTCGTTCCAGTCTTCCGGATCGGCTTGTCAATCGATTTTTGCGATATATTGAATCAAATCTCAATCGACTTTTGCGATATTTATTTGCTTTTTTCGATTGTCGTGTCATATTAGGGAGTGCCAGGAGAGGAGACGGTCCTATGCCCCGGCTGTTGGAGCTGGTGTACGGAGCTGTGAAATAGGGGATTGGAGTATGCCTCGTATGGATGAACTGAACGACGTCATTTTGCGTCAGCTCGAAAGAAACGGGTTCGACAGCGAGATCAATACTGAGTCTTTCGGCGGCAGAAAGATCCCGGTCGTCCGTTTTTACGATGATCTCGATTTCTATGCCGACCGATGCCTTTTCGACGGGTGTTCGATAGAGGAGACAAGGCATCTGCTGGAAGTTTTCTGCTCCACATCGTATCCTGAGGTTTTTTCGTGGCAGGTCTGCTGCGAACTCGGCAAGCTGCTTGCGAAATACGGAAAACTGATCGAAAGGATAGCCGAGGATTTCATCTTTTCCGATCAGGCGAATCATTTCAGAGAAACAGCGCTGCACTTATCCTACTTCGCGACCGACCAGAAATGGGAAGCATGGTGTCTGAAATGCCTCGACCTGTGCGAAGAGGACTTCCGGGACGGTCTCTTCCTGGCCTGTTACCGTTTGAACACGCCTGATATTTATTCGAGCCTCGTCAGACATTTTTCGAAATGGATCGAAAAGGATCCCGACTGGGGGAAGGGCACGGGCGAAGGGCTTGCGCTGGAAAGATTTCTGCAAAAATGGGACCAGACGCCGGGATATACGATGCATGCCCATTTGCATCCATAAACTTGCAAAATGCTTTCGTAATGTGTATATTATGGCGGAAACAATACAGGAGAATATGCTTTGACAGCGACCATCATTCTTGCAGTTGTGCTGATTGCCGGAACCTTCTGCGTCATCTTCCAGAAGCAGGTCGTCGATTTCTTTTTCCGGTTTTGTGCTCTCGGGAAACTCATGGACAAACTGAACTCCTGTTTTCTGTCCCGACAGGAAAAAGAAGCTGTCCGCCGAGAAGAGTATCTGCGCAATGCTCCTGCGGAAAAACTGCAGGAGGAATACCGTGATATCCTTGCCGCACACGCGGGGAAATACCCCGACTTCGCGCCTCTTTCCGAAGCGCAGCACTCCGGTCTGCCTGCCGAATTGCGGGATTTCTTTGCCGAAAATGATTTTCTGAACATCGGCGGGGAACATATTCTTGATGCAAAGGCATTAAAGGGGGCCATCATCGGCGGGAAACGATTCATCATCATCGGCCGTGACGCTCGGGAAAACGCGCTCTTCGTCGTCGCGGCAGATTCGGAAAATTCCGTCTCCTGCCCGGTCTTCATGATCGATCCCGAACTGGACTGTGCCGAAAATCTTGATGTCAATACCCGCCCCGAAAACGGATATGGCTCCCTCCGGAATTTCGTCTGTCTCATGGCCTTTTATTACGGGGAGGAGCAATGAACCGAATAAGATTTTGCCACCTCATCGTTCTGCCGATCCTGCTTCTGTTATCCGGCTGCGGTGAGGCCGATTTTTACAATTACATGGGATATCGCGACTGGTACCGCTTCCCGTTGAAATATCCTTACCAGATGGAAATGATCGATACCTTTAACATCGGCATTTTCGGAAAATATATCGGCGGAGACATCCGCGACCCGAACAAGTCGGTGGAGGGTCTCCTCATCGTTTCCGCCCTCATTCAGCGGGACGACTGCGTGATCTTCCGATTGCCGCCGGAAGGCTCCCGGGGCGCAGCCGACTCGGATCGGCCGCCCGGATCCCGTTACGCGATCTTCCGGTATGACAGCGGGCAGCTGCAATTCTTCAAGGATGAAGAATCGCTGAAACGAGACTTGAAAAGCGATGCACCGCTGAAATTCCAATCGCTGGAAGAAGCATTCCGGACCTGCAGTTTCAAGAGACCTGAAAGCCGACCGAAAACGAAAAAACCGTAACCAGCAATAGGATGGCTCGGTGGAAAAATCCCGGTCCGCGAAGGTGTAGATAATACCAGTGCGGCGAGAATTTTTCGGAAGATACAGAGGACACAGGCATTGAACAGAAATGCTGTTTCCTGCAAAAGTGTTCATCGCTCTATGTTTGTTTTTATAATTTTTTTGTTTTTTAACTTGACTTTTGCTCGAGTATCATTTATATTTTACTATGTGCAAAATATATGATACCTGGAGCAGCTATGCAGAATCGTGTCGCAGCAGAATTCGAGAGACTTCTTGGCGTTTCTCTGGAAACGACCGCCTATGCGGGGAAAAAAACTTTCTCGTATATGTTGGTCAGTCTGTATGATTTTTTCCTGTGCAAGGCGAATGACAAATCCTTTCTGCTGATGTGTCCGAAAGAGAATTCGGAGTACTCGCCGGGGCGAGTTGCCAAGCACATGGCTCAGGCTCAGGCCATTTCCGGTCTGCCTGCCGTTTTTGCCGCGGAGACGATGGCGGCATACAAGCGGCGGCGCTTTCTGGAGAAGCACCTTCCGTTCGTCATACCGGGGAAGCAAGTCTATATTCCCTTTATCGGGGTTCTTTTGACGGAAGGCGGTCCGCTGGTCGAAAAGCATTTCGAGGAGCTTGGCAGCCTTGCGCAAATCCTTGTCCTTGCGAGACTGCAGAAGAAGTTCACAACGCCGCTTTCCATTGCGGCCGCAGTCAATATGTTTTCATATTCCCGGATCAGCGTGATCCGCGCTTTCGTTGAATTGGAATTTTTTTAGCTGGCCCGGCGCAGTCCCA
>JAZUCR010000931.1:0-4150 GCA_045639225.1 Victivallales bacterium | reverse complement strand
CGGCTTGATATCCCGGTGGAGGACGCCGCAGCGGTGCGCGTAAGCCAGTGCCTGGGCCGCCTGAAGTGCGATCCTCGCCAGCTCCCGGATATCTTCGATCCGGCAGTGGTCCAGTCCCTTGCCGTCGATCAGTTCCATCGCGTAATAGCAGCGTTCCTCGCTGCAGCCGGCACTGTAGATCTTGACGATGTTCGGATGGTGCAGCATGGCGATGAGACGGGCTTCGTTTTCGAACTGCGCGCGCTGTTCGGCATTGGTCAGCAGCGTGGAATTCAGCAGTTTTACCGCCACCTTGCGGTTCAGGGAAACCTGGATCGCTTCGAACACCACCCCCATGCCGCCGCTGCCCAGCTTGCGCACCAGCCGGTAATCCAAATCCGGCAGATTGACCCGTTCAGGCTCCGGCGGTGGGGATTTCTGCGTCTGATCGGGCTGAACTTTTTCCATCTCCAGCATCAATCCGAGCAGATCGCGCAGTTCATCTGAGTGTTCCGGATATGCGGCGATGAATTCCTCCGTATCCAGGGTTTCCCCCGCGTCCCGGCGTTCCAGAAACTGAGCGGCGATTTCTTCAACGGAGAGATTTTCGCTCATGGCCGGAACTCCGTATATTCAGTAAGCTTCTGACGGAGCCGCTGGAGGGCGCGGACATATCGGATGCTGGCGGCTTTCGGCTCGATTTTGAGCAGTTGGGCACATTCCAGGTTTCCGAGACCGTCGAAGTGGCGCATTTCCAGAATGATCCGGTCATTTTCCGGGAGTTCGGCGATGACTTTTCTCAGCAGCTCATACCGGTCCACCCGGGCGATCCGGGTCACGGGACCCGTCATCGTATCGGCAAACTGATTCCAGCTGATCTGAGCCTGTGTTGCGGTATCATTGGCGGCGTCCGGTTCCAAATCCTTGTAGGCGTCGCGTTTCGCCGCCTGCAGATGTTTCCGTTCCATCGCGGTGATGGTCTGGAAAAGGATTGTCCGCAGTTTGAAATAAACCGGAATGTCGGGACGGTTTTCGAAGAAATCGATTTTCGAACAGGCGGTGCTCAACGTGTCCTGGACGATGTCTTCCGGCGTAACGCGCCGGGCGAGAACGGGATTGAGATTCCGCCGAGCCAGGGACAGCAGTTGTCCGCGGTATTCGAGAAACTGTTCCGCCCAGTAATTCTGTTGTGTGGTTTTTTCCGGCATTTCCTTGCTCCCTGTTTTCTTCGCTGTATGATTCAATATAACACGCCGGATTCTGAACGTCAAGCGGAATTTTCACGGATATCATTTATCTTCTTCTCCGGTAACCGTTGCCTGAATGACCTCGCCAGATCGTTTGTTTCTGCTTGTCGTCTGAACTCTTTTCCGCCGTCTGTCCGGACTTCCGGGCAGCATCCTCCGCCTTGCGTTGTTCTTCCAGTCTTCTGGTCGCTTCGTCGTATTTCTGCTGAATGGCTGTTTTTTCCGCTTCGGTCGCGGCACTTGCCAGCTGCTGCTCGAGCATTTCCCTGCGCATCTGGTCGATTTCCGCCCGTTTCGACAGCAGGCTTGTTTCTTCCGTTTTCAGCGGTTTCGATTCGGTCTTTTCTTCTTTCGAATGCTGATTCCTTTTTTTGGCGGCCAGCCGGTAGGAGCCGCGGTAAGTTTTCTCTGCGGCAGAGGCAGTGAGCCCCGATCCTGCCAGCAGCATGCCGATAACGGTTATCGTGATGATCTTTCTCATTTTGACTTTCCTCGATGATTCTGTTTCGGGAGGGATTTTCCGGAAAAATCCGGGAACGCCGCGGCAAAAGTCCGTTGGATGACAAGTCCATGAACGGCTGCCGCGGGTCGTTCCCGCGATCGGCTGACTTAGTCGGCTTCGCTGTCCGGGGTGTTGGTTTCGGTCGTGTGGTTCAGATAAAGGGCGCAGAATCCGGCGATGAGCATTCCGATAGCTGAGACTGTGATGATGATTTCCATAGTTTCCTCCTTTTGCTGTTGGGTTGTCCGGAGCTTTCCGCTCCACCCTTAAGAATGCGGTTTTTTCGCATAATCTACAGTAGGAAAGAAAAAATTTGATTTTTTTTACTTCCTGGCTGTTCTTTCATTTTTTTGCCGATCTTCATTTGAAAAAAGGTATGAGACAGGTTATTTTATGCTGAATTTATCTCGATTATATGACAAAAACTAGGTAAGGAGACTGGTTCAAATGAAGAAAATCGGTATTGGCTGCGGTGTGATTATTTTGATCGCGATCATATTTGCCGCGGTTTCCCCCGGGAAAACCACGGATAAAAAGGAGAAAGCTGTCCAGACCTCGAAAAAGACTGAATCCAAACCGGCTGCGGCAAAAAAAGCCGCTCCGGCCAAAGACGCCCCGAAAAAAGAAAACGCCGATTCCGTGGCCAGCGATTCCGGTCAGAAACCTGCCGCTCCGCCCAAACGCACACTCGAACAGGCCGTGGCTGAATTGGATTCCATGATCGGCTTGCGCGATGTCAAAGCCGAGATCCATAAACTGATCGATTACACCAAAATCGTTCAGGCCCGCAAAAAACAGGGCTTGAAAGTTCCTTCTCTCTCCTATCATTGCGTGTTCACCGGCAACCCCGGCACCGGTAAAACCACCGTTGCCCGCATCCTCGGCGATATTTACCGCGAGCTGGGCATCCTGAAATCCGGTCACTTGGTCGAAACCGACCGGTCCGGCCTCGTCGGACGCTATGTCGGCGAAACTGCGATCAAGACCAATAAACTGATCGATTCCGCCCTGGACGGCGTTCTTTTCATCGACGAAGCCTACGCCCTTGCCGGAGGCGGCAAATCCGATTACGGCGCCGAGGCGATTGCCACCTTGCTCAAACGCATGGAAGACAACCGCGATCGTCTCGTGGTCGTCGTTGCCGGTTATTCCAAGGAAATGAGACAGTTCCTCGATGCCAACAGCGGCATGCAGTCCCGTTTCAACCGCTATATCAACTTCCCCGATTATTCCCCCGAGGAACTGACCGCGATGTTCAAAATGCGTGCCGCGAAAAACCAGTTCAAGCTCGCTCCCGGACTCGAGGAGGCTCTGGTCAAATATATGCGGAAAGTCACCAGCCATCCCGATCCCCGGTTCGGCAACGGCCGTTTCGTCCGCAATCTCTTCGAAAGTTCCGTCGAACGTCAGGCCATCCGTCTGGCGGCTCAGAAGAATCTTTCCAAAGATGAACTGATGACGCTCGTTCCGGCCGATGTCCTCCCGAAGGATGTGGCTGAGAATGAGAAGAAACTTTCGCCCGAACAGGTCCTCGCCGAGCTGGATCAGCTCATCGGCATGAAATCCGTCAAGAATGAAGTCCGCAAAATGACCGAATTCTGTCAGATCGCCCATGAACGCGAAAAAGCCGGCATGAAAAATGCCAAACTGAGTTATCATTGCGTATTCACCGGCAATCCCGGAACCGGCAAAACCACCGTCGCCCGCATCATGGCCAGAGTCTTCAAAGCGCTTGGCATCCTGGAAAAAGGGCATCTGGTCGAAACCGACCGTGCCGGTCTCGTGGCGAAATATGTCGGTCAGACCGCCGCCAAAACCAATGAAGTGATCGACCGCGCCCTCGGAGGCGTCCTTTTCATCGACGAAGCCTACACACTGGTTTCAGGCGGCAGTCAGGACTATGGACAGGAAGCAATTGCGACCTTGCTCAAACGCATGGAAGACGACCGCGACCGTCTCGTGGTGATCGTGGCCGGTTATCCCGGCGAGATGAAAACCTTCATCGACGCCAACCCCGGACTGAGTTCCCGGTTTACCCGTTATATCCATTTCCCCGATTATACCACTGCCGAACTCGCAGCCATGTTCCGCATGTATGCCAAAAAAAGCCATTATGTCCTGTCGCCGGAAATGGATCGGAATCTTTACGCCGGGATGGCGTATCTGACGAAAAACCGCGATAAGAATTTCGGCAACGGCCGTTTCGTCCGTAATCTTTTCGAAAAGGCGGTCGAGCGTCAGGCGTCGCGTCTCTCCCAGCAGACCAACCGGACTCCGGAAATGCTGAAGACGCTCGAACTGCGCGACATCGGTCTGCGGATCAAGCCCAAGACGCCCGCTGGAAAGTGAAGATCGGGATGCCTGGCCCGAAACTAATCTCTCCGCACGGCGGGTACCGCAAGTTGAAATCGTTTCAGCTGGC
>JAZUCR010000930.1:0-2943 GCA_045639225.1 Victivallales bacterium | reverse complement strand
GCCTCCGACTTATCATTCTGGCGCTGGGCTGGCGTTATCCCTATCTCGCTTACTGCATGTTCCTCAACGTGGCGGTGGGGCTCTTCGACGCAGTAAGGCACGGCGGACGCCACGGATGCGGCAACTTCTGTCCCCGCGGCGCGTTCTACTCCCTTCTGCCGGATACGGGACGCAAAGTCCCCGCCGGACTCCTGAAACGCAAGACGTCGATCATTGTGATGATGGTGATGGTTGCCGGGCTGGCGGTCTGGCTGCGGCCGACCACGTTCCGCAGCGTGGGGATGCTTCTTTACCTCATGATCGTCATCACGACCACGGTCGGACTCATCGGCAGGCTGGTCTTCAACCGTTATTTCTGGTGTTCGATCTGTCCGATGGGCAAGATCTACAAGATGATCCAGCCTGAAAAAAGCGGCATCCGCGTTGCCGACAGCTGCGTGAAGTGCGGCCTTTGCACGAAACAGTGTCCCTTCGGATTCTTCCCGCCGGGCGCGGCAAAGGCCGGCGTCTTCCGAGATCCCGACTGCATGCATTGTCTCCGCTGTGTCGAACGCTGTCCCAAGCACGCGCTCACGCTGGAGAAGTGAAGAATGCCGCACGGCGAAACAGCAGCTTCAAAAGAGGAAAAATGAAAAATGTCCGTTGCAGATGATTTCGAAATCCGCTCTTTCGGCAGTGAAGAATGCCGTGCGATGACTCACATTTCCGCGGATGTCGGATGGCATCAGCCGGAGGAGGAAATCCTGGACATTATCCGGCGATCCGGCAAATTCCTGTTCGGGGCATTCCACCGGAAACAGCTCATCGGGACCGCCGCCGCTTATGCTTATCCGGACGGAGGTTTTGCATTTATCAATGAAGTGATCGTGGATAGTCAATTCCGCCGCCGCGGGGCTGCGGCCCGACTGCTTGAAAAATTGATCCCTCTGACAGCCGCAGAATATCCGGTTTTACGCCTGTACGCCACGGATATGGGACGTCCGCTGTATGAGAAATTCGGTTTCGAACCGTATGCAATGCTCAGTTTTCTTCAGCTGCAGCCAGGTAAAACGCCGACCTCGGACGGAGTCATCATGCCGCTGACCCAGAATGAACTCGGTGAGGCCGTCGAACTGGACCAAAATAACTTCGGAGCCGATCGTTCGGAACTGATCCGTTCTCTGATGGCCGCGTCTCCGGAGAATGCCTGGATGCAGAGAAAAAATGGGCGCATGACGGGATTTATCGTGCGGGGGCCGATGAGCTGGCTGCTCCAGACCGGCAGCCTGGAAGATATGACTTTGCTGATCCGATGGGCGGACAAACATTCGGGGAAGGGGAGTTATCCGGTATTGATCCATCAGGAGCATGCCGGACAGCTTTCAGGGGAATGTGAGGTGCATTTCACACTGACTGCCATGCAGCGGGGAGCGTCCGATCCGCTGCGGATGACCTTCGGCAGCATGCTTCCGGATATCGGGTAAACAAATTGATATTCGACATATGATGAATACGGAGGATGAAAATGAAAGTGATCGCAATCAACGGAAGTCCGCGGAAAAACTGGAACACCGACACCCTGCTGAAGAAGGCGCTCGACGGGGCTGCCTCGGCAGGTGCGGAAACGGAAATGGTCTATCTTTACGACCTCAAATTCCGGGGCTGTGTCAGCTGTCTCGCCTGCAAACTGCAAAAGGAGCCGCGCCCGAACCGCTGCGTCTTGCGCGATGACCTGACCGCCGTGCTGGACAAGGTTCACGAGGCGGACGCCGTCATTCTGGGCAGCCCGATCTATTTCAGTGAAGTCACCGGCGAAGCCCGGTCCTTCCTGGAGCGCTTTCTTTTCCAGTATCTGAATTATGATGACTACACCAAACCTTTGAGCCCCAGGAAACGGATCGGGCTGTTTTTCACGATGAACATATCCGAGCCGAAATTTGACGATTTCGGTTATAAAACTCTTTTTCAGCGTTATGAGGACTGGATGAAGCTTTATTTCGGTCACTGCGAAATGCTGCTCGCCACGGACACCCTGCAGGCAAAGGATTACAGCCGATATCATCTCGGCATGTTCGATGCGGCGGCGAAACAACAGCGTCATGACACGGTCTTTCCGCAGGACTGCCGGAAAGCTTATGAACTTGGCGTGAAGCTGGCGTCCAATGCCTGATCGATTCTATATTGCCATTGACTTGAAGTCGTTTTACGCCTCGACGGAGTGTGCCGACCGGAAGCTCGACCCGATGACGACCAATCTGGTGGTCGCCGACCAGTCCCGGACGGATAAGACGATCTGCCTTGCAGTTTCCCCATCTCTGAAAGCCTGCGGCATCCCCGGCCGCCCCCGGCTGTTCGAGGTGGTTCAGAAGGTCCGGCAAGTCAACGCCCGGCGGCAGCGCCTCGCGCCCGGACACCAGTTCACCGGCAAATCCGACAATGCAGCCGAACTGGCGGCAAACCCGGCACTGGAACTGGACTATATCGTCGCCGTGCCGCGCATGGCGCGTTACATCGAGATCAGCTCACAGATTTACGGGATCTATCTGAAACACGTCTCGCCGGACGATATCCACGTCTATTCCATCGACGAGGTGTTCATCGATGCGACTCCGTATTTGAAACTCTACAAACTCTCCGCCCGCGACTTCGCCATGAAACTGATCCGGGAAGTTCTCTCCGCGACCGGGATCACCGCCACGGCGGGCATCGGCACGAACCTGTATCTTGCCAAAATCGCTATGGACATCGTGGCGAAACACATTCCCGCCGACAAGGATGGCGTCCGGATCGCCGAATTGGACGAGCAGTCCTACCGGGAGAAGCTCTGGTCGCACCGGCCGCTGACGGATTTCTGGCGCGTGGGACACGGCTACGCAGCCCGGCTGGAATCCCTGGGGCTGCGGACAATGGGCGATGTCGCCCGGATTTCGGTCAAGTGCGAGGACGTCCTTTACCGGACTTTCG
>JAZUCR010000929.1:0-9614 GCA_045639225.1 Victivallales bacterium | reverse complement strand
TGTCTGCTGATGCACGGCGGGATCCGGGTGCGGATCGAGGAAGCTGCCTCGTTCACCACGGTCGAAAACTGCATCCTGACCGCCGGATTCATCCGCTGCGACCTGTTCCGGCTCCGTTCCCATGCCGACATGCGGGGCGGACTGCTCTATCTCATCTTCAAATACATCATCGCCGGTTCATTGTCCGACGATGTCGGCATCCGCGACCACGGGAGCCATACCCGGATCATCGGAAACACCATTCTGCAGGGGCTGATCGGCATGCAGGCAGGGGGAGTTGACTGCGAAGTGCGGGACAACACGGTCCGGGAAATGTCCAGCTGCGGGATCGTGAGCCGTCCTACCACAGTGGGGATCTTCACGGGCAACCTGGTGGAGAACTGCGGCATCCCGCTGCGGATCCATGACCTTCGGGGGGAACGCGCCAGACGGGAGGAATACCATTTCCGCAATCTCTTCATTCAGGACGCCCACGCCGGCAGTCAGGTCTTTGTCCACTGTTCATCCCATCTCTGGGGACCGGACATGGTCAACTATGAAAAAGGGACGAACAAATACAAAAAAAATCCGCCCGATCCGGTCGATCCGGGAAAAATATATATTTACCACAACACGTTCTGGGGCGGCTATGATAAAGGCTGGATATGTGCCTTCAATGTGCGGAGATACAGCGACCTGTTCCGCACGGCCATGCCGTTTTATGTGGTCAACAACATTTACAAAGACAACCGCATTCTCGGAGTGAAAACGCATGAACTGGCCGGTCCCAATCTGCTTTATGTGTTCGACGGAACGGTATCCGTGCGGCCCAGGGTCGACCCGGAAGTGGACAAAGTCAACAAGGTGCTTGACATAAAGGCATCCCGAAAGATCTGGAATAAACACGACCTGCCGGGTCTGCCCGATCTGACCCTGGCGCCCCATTCGCCCGCGCTGGAGTGCGGGATCGACATTTCCAAGCCCTTCACGGCAAACGGGAAACAGTATCCCGCGTTCCCCGGTTTCAAGCCGGGATATTTCAACGGCAAGGCGCCTGCCGCGGGCGCATTTCAGGCCGGGGAATCCATGGACCGCTTCATCGGGATGCACCGCAGAGCCGAAAAGATTTCCCAAATGCTCAAAAAAGGAACCGTTCAGCCATGAACTTCTTCTCCCCGAATCAGGAAGCGGCGTGGAATGCCGCGCTGAAACTCTTGAATCCGACCAAAGTACAACTCGAACACGGGCTGGAACTGCATCGGAATCTTTTTGTAATGGACCATTTCGGTTTCCTGCCGCACGATTGCTGGAACCACAATATGGTGATGCTGTGGGATGAACTCAAAGCGAAGAACATCGGACAGCGGGAACTTTCCAAGCGGTTCGAATTCGCGATGTACGACGAATGCTGCCGCGATCCCGAAAGCCGCGAACGTTTCCGCAATGCGATGAGAGCCTCGGGCTTGAAGTGCATGGTGCAGACCGTCGCCGAAGGGAAATCACACACGGAAGACGTGCGGCGCATGGCATGCAATATCCAGCTGTTCCGCACCTTCCGGGACGTGATCGAACAGGCGGGTTCCCCGGAGGAGATCGAAGCGGTCAACCGCGACGGCAAGACCGCCGTGATCTGGAGCGTGAACGGTCCCCCCCTCGCGGGCGAACTGCAGGACCTCGAACAGGAACTGGCATGTATCGACGACTGGCGGAGGATCGGCGTGCGGCTGATGCACCTGACCTACAACCGCCGCAATTTCGTCGGCGACGGCTGTGCCGAACCCGCCGACGGCGGCTTGAGCGACCTCGGCCGGGACCTCATTGCACGCTTGAACAAATCCGGCATTATCGTGGATGTCCCGCACACTGGCAGACGCTCGTCAATCGAGGCGGCGAAAGCATCGTCGAAACCGATCATGGCAAGCCATACGGCGGCAAAAGCGCTGTTCGATTTCGCCCGCTGCAAGGATGATGAAACGCTCAAGGCGATTGCGGACGGCGGCGGCATGGTCGGAGTCTATGCATATCCGGGGATGCTCGGCGGCAGCGACGACCTGAACATGATGCTGGACCATATCCAGTATATTGCCAGACTGGTCGGTCCGGACCATGTCGGGATCGGGACTGATCTTCACTACGAACATCATTGGCCGCAGGAGGTCTATGACATGCGTCCCTATCCGAATGCGGAATATTCCCGGCGGTGGTGGGGCGACTGGAAGAAGCATCCGCACCAGGCGAAAAATCCAAAGGAAGCCGTAGACGGCAGTCTGGCGTGGATCAACTGGCCGCTCTACACGGTCGGTCTGGTGGTGCGCGGTTTCTCCGACGAGGACATTGCCAAGATCCAGGGACAGAATTTCCTGCGGGTGCTGGGGGCGAACCGGATGGCGTAAATGCAAAACGGCTCGGAATGCTTGAATAATCTTTTTTTGATGGTATATTGACTGTAAAAACAACCCCCGAAAGGATCGGACGCAAGATGATTATTCATAATCTGAAGAAACTGTTTTCCCTGATCGTGCTGATCGGACTGGCCCTTTCCGGCGCCGACCGGCTTTCCGAATCATGGTATTTCACACCTCAAGTCAAGAATGCGGATTTCTTTATGATTCCGGGTGGATGCAAAACTTTCCGGCTGGGAAAAGATTATGGAATCGACCTGGATTCCGTGGCGGGGAAAGTTGGGAAATGCCTTGATGAATGCATCGTTTACAATCAATTCACTCTCGACAAGAAACAGCGTCTCGGCTTCAGCGCCGGAGCGGACTGGTGGATGGATGTTTATCTGAACGGGGAAAAAATCTTCACCACTTTCCCGGACGGTAACGGAAATCTGCCTGCCGTCGACAATCATCCGTTTCCCGCCACAGGAAAAAAAGGGAAGAACCTGCTGGCGGTCCGCATCCGGCGGGGGAAGGCCAGCTGGCAGTTTTTCTTGAAGACGATCCATCCGCACGGCGCCGATCCCTGTCTGCCGCTCACGATCACCGTTGATCCGGGAAAAAAGCTCGGCGTCATCAAACCGATGAACGCGGTCAACAACGGACCGGTCATTTCAGTCCGCGGGACCGGCAATCTGAAACTGTATCAGGAAGCGAAGATCCCGTATGCGCGGAATCATGACGCTTCGTTCTGCAGCAGTTACGGCGGCGAACACACGGTCGATGTCCATGCGATTTTCCCGGATTTCAGCAAGGATCCCAATGATCCGGCCTCGTATGATTTCGCCCCGACCGACCGTTATCTGAAACAGATCGTCCAGGGCGGCGCCAAAGTCTTTTACCGCCTCGGCAGCAAGATCGAACATGCGCCCGAAAAATACGGCACCCGCGTGCCGACGGATTTCAAAAAATGGGCGGTCGTCTGCGAACATATCATCCGGCATTACAACGAGGGCTGGGCGAACGGCATGAAGATGAATATCGAATACTGGGAGATCTGGAACGAATACGATCTGCTCAAACGTCCCGCGGGCACGTTGGCCAGCCCCACCTGGCAGGGCACCGATGAACAGTTCTTCGAATTTTACACGGTTGCGGCGACGCATCTGAAGAAATGTTTCCCGAAGCTGAAGATCGGGGGTCCTGCGGCTGCCGGTCCGCAGAATACCGAACGTTTCCTCAAGGGGATCACTGCCGGAGGACACAAACCGCCGATGGATTTCTTCTCCTGGCATTTGTATACCCGCAATCCCGCGGATATCGGGAAACATTCCGCAAAGGTCCGGCAGCTGCTCGACCAGTATGGCTACCCGAAAGCGGAAAGCATCCTGAACGAATGGAATTACGTCCGAGGGTGGCAGGGGAAAAAATACATATACAGCATGGAGTCCATCCATAATATCAAAGGCGCGGCATTCACCGCTGGAGGGATGATTTCCGGACAACTGTCGCCGGTGGATATGCTGATGTATTATGACGCCCGGCCCAGCAATTGGAACGGCATTTTCCATCCGATGACCCGCGGTCCGCTGAAAACCTATTTCGTCTTCAAATGCTGGGCAAAGCTGGCGGAACTCGGAAGGAGCATCGAAGTCGATACGCAGGGAAAAATCGGATTGTTCGCCCTCGGCGCGGAGAAAAACGGGAAAACCGGCGTGCTGCTGGCGCGGTTCTTTGAAGACGACCGGCTTCCCGGTGAACTGCCGGTCACTTTCGCACTCAAAAAAGGCGATCTGCGCGGCGCGAAACTGTATCTGCTGGATGCAGCCCACGACCTGACGGAGATCCCTTACCGCACGGATAAAGCCGGCAGCCTGCTCTTCAATATGCCGGCCAATGCGGTAATGTATCTGGAGTTCTGAAGCGGATTCCTCTGCTGCTCGGCCAAGTTGCTGTGTATTCTTGTCCCAGGACGAAAAAAGCGGGCTGCCCTTTTGGAGCAGCCCGCTTCGTATGATGACCTGAACGAAATCAGATCATGGAATTCCAGAGTTCCGGATCTTCCAGTTTCATCTTGACGGCGTTGACGAATTTCGCGCCTTCGGAACCATCGACGATCCGATGGTCGACGCTCAGCGTGATCTTCATCATGTCGCGCACGACGATATTGCCTTCCTTGTCCACGACCGGAGTCGGGATGGCGGAGGAGACCGCCAGGATGCCGGCTTCGCCGGGGTTGATGATCGCGCAGAAGTTTTCCACGTTCATCATGCCCATGTTGGAGATGGTGAAGGAACCGCCGGCCATGTCGGCCGGAGTGAGCTTGCCGGCGCGGGCCTTGGCGGCCTGTTCGGCGATCTCGTCGGCGAGTTCGTCCATCGCCTTCTTGTCGGCATTGCGGATCACGGGAACGACCAGACCGTTGTCAATGCTGACGGCGACGCCGAGATTGACTTTGGCTTTATGGACGACCGTGTCGCCGATGCATTCGGCGTTGATGTTCGGGAATTCGGCCAGCGCCAGCGCCACCGCCTTGGCGATGAACACGTTCACGCTGATCGAAATGTTCTGCTTCTTGAGCTCGGCGCGTTTCGCCTTGACTGCGCTCATGTCGATCGAAACCGTCACATAGAAGTGCGGCATGACCTGTTTGGATTCGTGCAGTCTGCGGGCGATGACTTTGCGCATGGTGGACATGGTCTGGGGCTTTTCATAGATGGCCTCTTTGACGTCCGCCAGCGTGATGCGTCCGCTTTCGCCGGAACCGTTCAGGGCGAGCAGTTCCAGACCGGCTTCCTTCGCCACGTTCAGAGCGACCGGGGTGATCTTCTTGGCATTGTAGCCGGAAGATTCCAGATAGTCGCGAACGTCTTTTTCCGTGACGCGTCCAACCTGTCCGCCGGTGCCGGGGACCTTGTTGATGTCGATCAGGAAATCTTTGGCGAAGATCTTGGCGCGCGGGGAAACCGCTTTCTTCGCCGGAGCCGCGGGGGCAGCCGCTTTCGGGGCAGCCGCCGGAGCCGGGGCCGCAGCCGGAGCAGCTGCAGGAGCTGCCGCCGCTTTCGGGGCCGCCGCCGGAGCGGGAGCAGCCGCTTTCGGAGCGGGAGCCGGGGCCGCAGCCGGAGCAGCTGCAGGAGCCGCAGCCGCTTCCGCGACCAGTGCGCTGACATCTTCGCCCGGAGCGCCGATGATCAGACCGATCGTCAGCACCGGAACTTCTTTGCCGGCCGGCACCAAAATCTTCAGCACCGTGCCTTCGAACTGCGATTCCACATCCAGAACGGACTTGTCTGTCTCAACGTCGAACAGCACATCGCCCTTCTTGATGGTATCGCCCTCTTTGACCTTCCACGACTGGATCGTGACGGTCTCCTCGGACTGACCGAGTCTGGGGATAGGTACTTTTGTAGCCATTAGAATTGCCTCTGATTAAAGGATTTGTTTCGCCGTGGCAACCATGTCTTCCGCGCTGGGCAGGAAGGCTTTTTCCAGGCAGTGGGCCTGCGGAGCAATACCGTTCTTGGCGCCGAGCTTGAGCACCGGTGCATCCAGGGAGTCGAAGCATTCCGCCACGATCTTGGAAACGATTTCGCCCGTGTAGCTGCCGATATCGACGCACTGGCTGACGACCATGCACTTGCCGGTCTTGCGGACGGAGGCAAACACGGTTTCCCAGTCGAACGGAACCAGCGTGCGGACGTCGATGACTTCGGTGTTGACGCCTTCGGCAGCCAGCATGTCGGCGGCCTTGATGGCATCCTTGACAGCCGGACCCCAGCAGGCCATGGTGATGTCGCCGCCTTCGCGGACGATGTTGGCCTGACCGAACGGGATGGTGTAATCGGTTTCGGGAACGACAGCCTTTTCATTGTAGAGCAGCTGACCTTCGACGAACACGACCGGATTGTCATCGCGGATAGCGGTCTTCATGAGGCCCTTGGCATCATAAGCGTTGGACGGATAGACCACGTAGGTGCCCGGGATGTGCGCGAAGATGGATTCGAGGGACTGGGAGTGCTGTCCGCCGTATCCTTTGCCGCCGCCGACGGAGCAGCGGATGACCATCGGAACCTTGGTGGAGGCGCCGGTCATATAGTGCCACTTGGCAGCCTGGTTGGAGATCTGGTCGGACGCCATCAGGGCGAAGTCCATATACATCAGTTCGACGACGGGGCGATAGCCGGTCATGGCCATGCCGACGCCGGTGCCGATGATGGCGGCTTCGGAGATCGGGGCGTTGAACACGCGGGCGCGGCCGAAATATTCGAGCATGCCCTTGGTCAGTTTGAAAGCGTTGCCGTAATCGGCCACGTCTTCACCGTAGCAGACCACGCGGGCATCGCGTTCCATTTCTTCGACCATCGCTTCTTCGATGGCGGCCTTGTAGGTCATACGGCCTTCGGCATCGCGTTTCATGACCGGGCGGGGCCCGCGGGCCATGAGCTGATTGTAGGGAGCCGGAACCACTTCGCTGGTGGTGTCGGTGTACATGTATTTGATGACTTCTTCAGCCTTCGGGTCTTCGGAATCGGCGGCCTTGCGGGCAGCGCGTTCGTTGCGGTCGGCAACTTTCTTTTCCAGAGCGGCCAGTTCTTTTTCGGTGAACACGCCGGCATCGAGCAGTTTCTTGCGGAAGCAGGGAACCGGATCGACTTCTTTCCAGCGGGCTTCTTCGTCTTTCGAACGGTATTCCGTTCTCGGGTCGGACAGGGAGTGGCCGTAGAAACGATAGGTGTTGAACTCGAGCATCACCGGGCCTTTGCCCTTGGCGATGAGTGCTTTGGCGCGTTCGATCGCGTCACGGACGGCCAGCGGATCCATGCCGTTGACGACTTCCGCGTGCATGTTGCAGTCGGAGAAACCGGCGGCGCGGCGGACGAGCGGGTGCACGCCGCAGACTTCGCGGTCGGCACGGCCGGTCATGCCGTAGTGGTTGTTGATCAGGCAGTAGATGATCGGAAGACCGAAGTTGATGCTGGAGAGTTCCGGATCGGTGAACTGGCTCTGGCAGGCCCAGTTGAAGGACTCGAGCACAACGCCGTTGGCATAGGCACCGTCGCCGGCGAACGCGCAGACGACTTTGCCCTGTTTGGCTTTGTCGATGTCGATACGGGTGGTCATGGCCGCGCCCGTGGCGATCGGAATGCCGCCGCCGACGATCGCGTTCGCGCCGAGGTGACCCACGCGGAAGTCCGCAATGTGCATGCCGCCGCCGCGGCCTTTGCCGTAACCGGCTTCCTTACCGAACAGTTCGGCGATGGTGCGGTAGATGTGGTCTTCCATGACCGCATCGCGCAGTTCCTTGCCGGAGAGACCGGCATATTCCGGGCAGCGTTCGCGCAGCTGGGCGTCGTTCATGCGCATGATCGCATGGAAACCTTTGGCGATGGAGTCGCCGTGGCCGCGGTGCGTGGAGGTGATCTCGTCGGTGATTTTCAGCGCGGAGCAGACGCCAGCCGCCGTGGCTTCCTGACCGATCGACAGGTGGGTCGGGCCGCGGTATTCGTAGTCGGAAAGCTTTTCATACGCGCCGTTTTTCAGCTTCAGGATCATTTCTTCGAATTCACGGATCACCAGCATGGATTCGTAAATTTCCGCCAGTTCATCCTTTTTCAGGTTCCCGGCTTTGACTTCTTTCTTGAAATCCTTGTTGTACAGATAAACCGGAATCGAATCCAGTTTCACTTCTCCGGTTTTGAAATTCGGACCGGAATCGTTGATGAAATTGCCCATTTTTTTCTCCTTTGCTTTTTTATGGGTTTTCGGTTAGGTCAGAATGACTTCTATGTTTTTCGTCTTCAATTGTTTCTGCGCGGCCTGCGACAATGCGCTGTCGGTCACCAGCACATCGATATCCGCGGCGTCCCCGCTGAATACGAACGAGGACACCCCGAATTTCGAGCTGTCCGCCAGCAGAAAAACTTTATCGGAACGCTTCATCACCAGTTCCTTGGTGTAAGCTTCGTTCGGATCGGTCGTGCTGATGCCCCGTTCCGCTTCCAGGCCGATCGTGCCCAGAAACGCTTTCGAGATCGTCAGGCTTTCCAGTATTTTCGAGGTCAGCGGTCCCACCAGCGTCCGGCTCAGACTCCGGAAGGCGCCGCCGACCAGGATCAGATGGAAATTCTTTTCCATCAGCTCGGCCGCCGCCATCAGGGAGTTGGTTACCACGGTCAGATCGCGCAGGGACGGCAGACGCCGCGCCATTTCCAGCACCGTGCTGCCGCCGTCGAGGAAAATCGTGTCGCCTTCCTGGATGAATTTGACGGCCGCTTCCGCGATCCGGGCTTTTTCCAGCGCGTGCAGGGAGGCTTTCTCTTCATATAAAGGTTCGGTATGACGTTTCCGGAGCAGTTCCGCCCCGCCGTAGACCCGGCGGATGACGCCCTGTTTTTCCAGCGTTTCCAGATCGCGCCGCACGGTTGCCTCGGACACCTGCAGTTCATTGCTCAGCTCGGAAATGGTCCTGACTCCTGCCGTAAGACTGCGGCAGATCAGCGATTCCCGTTCCGCTGACAATAATTTGCGTGTTCTTTCCGGTCCCATCATAACTCCAAAATACTTTTAGATGCAGTAATATGACACAGTTTGCGCGATTTTGCAAATCTTTGAAAGAATTTTTTTCAATTTTTTTCGAAAAAAATATTTCCCGGCAGTTGAAAAATCGGGAAAATCGGTTATACTATGTGATAGACCGGTAAATCAAAAATAAATCGGGAAAGAGGAAATGGAAAAGGCGAGATTATCTGATATCGCAAATTTGGCCGGGGTTTCGAAAGCGGCGGCGGGCAAGGTCCTGAACGGCGGCCGTGCTCAGATCCGCGTCGGTGCCGAAGCGCGCAAACGCATTCTCGAGGCTGCCCGCCAGCTGAATTACCAGCCCAACATGGCCGCCTCCATCCTCGCCGGAGGCAGTTCCAAACTCATTGGCGTGCTGATCGATTCCCGCGCGCCCGAATCCATGTACGGAGTCCTCGCCGAAATCGAACACGCCGCCGATGCACTCGGTTACCGCATCCTCATCGCCCAGGCGCATGACAATCCGGAAAAACTCATGCATTCCTATCATGCCCTCAAGCAGAACGGCGTCGACGGCATCATCTCCTTTTCCCATGAGCCAATTTCAAAACGTTTTGGCTCTTCTTGTTAAAAAGTTGTTTTTTTCAGCGTCAAACCAATTTTGACGCATCGACTGTGATTTTTTCTTGAAAAAGTCACGAAAAATCATGTTTCATGGCATAAACCTCCTTACCA